>CBIHPQ010000054.1:0-21700 GCA_966211825.1 uncultured Dyadobacter sp.
ATGAGATACGCAACCTGGTACAACGGGCTGTAATTCCCCTCGAACGACCTCCTCACCTCGCCTTCCGCATTCGCACGCTCGTGGCCCACACGGTCGACAAGGAAGTCGATGCATTCCTGTGGCGTCCATTTGCCGAGGTGGTAGTTCAGTGAAAAAATGATGCGCGCGCAACGGTGCATACGCCAGAAAAGCATGCCGATACGTTCCTCAGGTGTTTTGGCAAAACCTTTATCATACAAAAGCAGCTCCCAGTACAATGCCCAGCCCTCGGTCCAGAACGGTGTGCGGAAGTCGCTGCGGTAGGATTTGTAGCGGCTGCTCATGTAATATTGCAAATGATGCCCCGGCACGAGCTCGTGATGCACGGTGGATCGGGAGAAATAGGGATTATTGCCCCGCATGCTCATGAGCTTGTCCTCATGCCCCATTGTGTTGGTTGGATAGGAAATGATAATATCCCTGCCCCCGAGGAAAAACGGGTTCACCAGCTGCCTTTCGGGCGTCATCATCTGCATTCCCCAGGTTTCATCCGCTATTTCGGGGTAGTCGATCAGGTTGTTTTTGAGGATAAATTCTTTCGCGTCGTTATACAGTTTCAGGATCAGTTCGGGTTGGGTACCGGCTGCTACATAGCTGTTTTTGACCTGTTCCTGCGCCTTTTGCCACTCCTTACCAAAACCCATTTCCGCCGACGCTTTCAGTAGTTCCTTGTCACACCAGGCAAATTCCTTGTTAGCCAATTCGATCAATTCATCGGGCGTGTAGCTGATCATTTCAGTACCCAGCTGACGGATCAGTTCCTCTCGGCCAATCGGCACACCTTTTATGCCGCTCGCATCGTCTTTCTGGGTAGTATTAAGTTTCCCTTTGCTGCGGATCAGTTTCGAATAGGCCAGCAATGTGCTGTCCAAAGTCTTGAAGGGCTTCGGCACCCACCAGGTAAACAATGGGTCGTAACCGTTATAAAACTCAAATGTGCTTTTCAAACGCGCTTCCAGGCCGGTTACCGCCTCCACACCCATGCGCGACAACGGCATATCGATCGATTCGAGCTTTTTAAATGAATCTTCCGCTTTCCTTACCTCCTTCTGCAAATCATTCAGCTTACCCGCAACCGCTTGCCCGTCCAGGGTAGCCCCGCGCCGGCGGCCTTTTTCCAGCTCGTAAATCGCCGGAGCAAACGGAATGTATTGCTCGATCCGGGCATACTCCTTTTCCTCCTGGTCCAATGTCAGCAAATGATCATCGATATTACGTTTCAACAACAGATAATCCACTTTCCCATAAATACTCATCGCATTGAAATCCGTCTTCGAGAGCTTTCCCAGATAGTCATTATCCACTTCCCGCAGCCTTTTGCGCTGCTCCGGCGAGTTCAAAACTGAACCTCCTCCCTGCTGCCCGCGTCCGCTCGTGGGCATAGGGCCATAAAAGTATCTTAATGCACGAATGTCCTGCGCGTACTGGGTTACCAGGCCGGCGACTTCGCTGGTTTGTTCATATAGGTTAAATTTGGATTTGGAAGACTGGGCCAGAGCACCGAAAACCGACAGCCAGCAAAAAAGAAAAACCGCCCAACGCGTGCGCGTCACGTACATATGCGTCATAGGATTCAGGATATTAAGGTTGGATTTTACCAAAATTAGCCCAAAATACCTGTGAAAACGTGGCAGGTTTTAATCATTTATTGACGGATTTTAGCGTGTGCGGTGTTAGCCGTGTTCCAAACCCCAGTCAAATCTTTCAGGGATTCTTGAATGGCAAGGGCCTTTGCCCGGTCCTTTTCCGATTCGTCGCCTGCCATTTTACCGAGTGCCGTATCGATCACCTTCGCGGCTGCCGGATAATCCTCCTTGAAGTCGCGCAGGCGTAATGCCAGTGAGATCGCTTTTTGCAAAGGTGTGAGCGTCGCCGGATCGGCATCTTCGTACTCCACCTGGTCCTTTTCACCGATCTGGATCACTATCACCGAATTTTCGGAAACATCTGTCACCGTAAACCGCGACTGGCCCGGCCGCATTCTCGAAATTCGCGGGATGCCGGTAACCGGTACACGGCCCAGTCGGGCCTTCAAGGCAGCACAAAAGTCCGCATGGATTTTTGCCACTTCCTGTACCATGATCAGGCACCCGTTGTATCCCGCCCCGGCACCCTTTACGCGCACAAAATGCAGCTGATGGCCATTGCGCTCCACCACGCCGTACTGGTAGGGGGCGTCTTGCCGGTAGGTAACCGTAAACCCCAGATCTTCCCAGAACCCGAGCGTCTCGCCAATAGCCTTGCAGGGTAATACCGGCACGGTAGTCCATTCTTGTTGTTTCATAAAGCTCGCCTTTGGTTCAGCCGGCAAACCTAGCGGATAGGATTTTAAATTTCCTTTTATATACTTTTTTGACGATAAAGGAAGGCTTGCAGAATGGCGAACCGCTATTTCACTAAATTTCGGATATGCAAGATTTCATCTACGACAAACGGGTTTATTACAGCCCTATCGAATTTGCAATGTCGTACATCGGCGGCACCTGGAAAATCCCCGTCATACTGGCGCTCGCGAACGGTCCGCTGCGATACGGCGATCTCAAAAATGCCATCCCGCACATTACCGACAAAATGCTTAATACCCAGCTCCGAGATCTGGAAAAGAAAGGAATGGTAACCCGCACCATTTTCCGCGAAAAACCACCAAGGGTAGAGTATGCGCTCACGGAACGCGCAAGGCACTCCCTGCCGGCGATTGACGCGTTGGAGAAATATGGGCGGGTGTTAATGGCGTCGGAGGCAGAAGGGATCACAGCCAGGCAAGGGTGACCATGAACAACGGACACGCTAACCATGGGCTATGAGCTGCGGTCTATGGTCTGCGGACCACGGACGGCGATCAGCCGCCGACTGTCGCAAGCTGCTTCGCTTTGCCCAGCTCAGCCCGGTACCGTGAGATGATCCCCTTCAACGTCTCGCCGGTGCCTTTAATCACCATTTTATTGAGGTTATACTGAGACATATTCATTGCTGCGGCTACTTCCTGGATCGTCAGGTGCTCATTCCGGTGTAGCATTTTGCGGACGTCGTTTAGCACTCGGTCGGTTTCCTCGCTGTAATGCGCAACCGAGTCTGCTTGTCGGGCGTCGGACAGATTGCGTTTCACGAGGTTTACCAGCAATGCCACCGAATTCGCCACCAGTTCGCGGCTGTTGTCCTGTAAATGTCCCAGTTCACTTTCGATGAGCCGTACCAGATGCGTCACAGCCAGCCGGTCGGTCTCGCTGCGGAGCTCCTTCTGGCGTAGAAAGCTGGGCATGGAAAACAGGTCGCGCACGGCCCGGAACATGCCTGTAAAGCTGTTGAGAGGATCCGCCGCCCCGGCGATGCGGAACGGATCGAAGAAGATGGTAAGCAAGTTTGTCCTGTAAAAGGACTTGAATTGGAAAGGATGGCCGGGGGAAAGAAGAAAGATCGCCTGCTCTTCGTAATGCCAGGAATCGTCGTCGCAGGAAAGTACACCCTCCCCCTCCGTGACAAATGCAATACCAAACAAGCCGCCATAGCGGGATGACTGTTCCAGCTCACGGGCTTCGCAGCTTACCAGGTTCAGGGTTTGGTCGATATTGAGTTCTTTCATCACGTTGAAGAAGGGTTTAGGAATAGTCACCTTTGTCCCGCGTCCGCCTTTCGTGGCGCTCACGAAACACAGGGTTTAGGTTTATGGTCAACTTACTGTTGGTTTCCGTAAAAACACAGTCAGTAACCAAAGATGTTTACCACCAGCCAAATCAAAAAATCAAAGGTGACCAATGCCGGATTTACGGAGCCGAATGCCTGCTTTGGGAGGAAGAAAAGAAAACGGCCGCGGCAGCTATTTGCCTAGCCATTGTTTGAAATCGGCCATGCGGTCGCCGCTCACAAAGACCTCCTGCGAGGCGGCGGGCGTAAGTTCGAGCTTTAACCTGCCGGCCGAAACGGTGTAGATGGTGCGAATGCTGTTCAATGCGATGATCAGCGAACGGTTAATGCGGAAAAACTCCTTGGGATCAAGCAATTGCGCCAGTTTATCAAGACTGTAATCCATTGCCAGGTGCTGGCCGTCGAAAGTCCGGAGAAATGTCGCTTTTTGTTCAATGGTAAAATAGGCGATCTCGGTCGTGCGGATGCTGAACAATTTCGGCCCCGCTGATGCCAGGAAGCGCTCTTTGTACCCCTCTTCACCTCCCGACTGGTACATGGCCATCAGCGCCGCAAAGTCGGGTGCAGGAGCGGCGGACGATCTGGCGTGTAATGCAACGAATTTGTCGATCGCAGCCGTCAGCTCGGCCTTATCGACCGGTTTAAGCAGGTAATCGATGCCGTTCGCCTTAAATGCTTTGAGCGTGTATTCCGAATAGGCAGTTGTAAAAATGATGGGTATGGTCAGTTTCAGCTCCTCGATGATCTTGAATGCGAGGTCGTCTTCGAGATGCAGGTCCATGAAAATCAGGTCCGGGTGTACATTAGCGGCGTCACTCAGCCACTGTATACTTTCCCGCACGGACGACAGTTTGGCCATCACCCTGATTTTGGGATCATATTTACCGACAAGGCTTTCCAGGCGACTGGCACTAAGCGACTCGTCCTCTATAATAAGCACATTCATGAAAGCAGCGGCACTTTAACGGTAAAACAGCCATCGGTTTTATCAACCATAACCGGCTTGTCGATCAGCAATTTATATCGGTTTACAATGTTCTGGAGGCCTAGCCGCGTGGAAGATTCTGGCAGCTCGCGGACCTGCAACGGGTTGCTGATCACCAGGTAATCGCCATCCACGCCGATCGTTATCAGCAGCGGACTACTCGCCGACATCCTGTTATGTTTCACTGCATTCTCTACGAGCAACTGCAATGTGAGCGGCACGATCGAGAATTTTTCTTTTTCCTGGCAGGAAATTCGGATATCCAGCCTCAGCTTATTCTCGAACCGGATCATGAGCAGGAACATATAGGTTTCCAGAAACTCTACTTCCGTAGCCAGTTTGATGGAGTCGTAAACCGATTTTTCCAGGATATAGCGGTAAGCCTTCGAAAGCTGGTTAATAAACTTGACGGAAAGCTCCTGGTTCGTCTCGACCAATGTGGTGAGGACACTGAAATTATTGAAGAGGAAATGCGGGCTTACCTGGTTTTTCAATGCATTGAAATTGGCTGTCGCATTCTCTTTCTGCAAACGCTCTTCGTTGATCACCACTCTCTGCAGGCGCTCGTACACGCGCTTGTTGGCTGCGAGGTAATATTCGGCCATCAGCGCCATCACTGTAATGCTCGTATTGGCCCGCTGTTTCAAAACCGGCGAATTGTTGAGTGTTATGGGCAGTACGTCGAAACTTTTTTTATCAAAAACCGCCTCCATCCAATGCCACAGATACCGGTACCAATGGTTGAACACCATCGCAAGCGCGATCGCAGCAACCAGCATAATAGCCTGGTTCACAACCCGGAAACGTTCGGGAAAATCCTCACCCAGGAAGCGTGAGGTAAAATATTGCAGCCATTCGATCACATTGATCCAGAGAATGAAAAACGCAATGCTGAACAACAGCTCCATCGTCCAGAGCGGGAGGCGGTGCCAGAACGTCGGCAGATCGATCTGCAAAACGTTCATGTATATGCGTATAGGCACGTATATGACCGCGAGGCCCAGACCCAGCTCCCATTTTTGGCTGTTGGTAAGACGGGATGTTATTCGGGATTGCATTTACATTTGAATTCTGAACATCAAAAGTAAATAAAGTAGCATTAACTATGATCTACTATTTCAAGGTGAGCCGAGAGAATGCTTAAAAGCGAAGCGGCCCGATCGTACTGACCGGGCCGCTTCGCTTTTGCAGGATGCCTATTTTCCTTCGGCATACTTCTTGAAATTGTCAAGAATCGCCTGCCAGCCTGCTTGCTGGAAGTCTACCGGGTGCATGTTTTCAGGGTCGAACGTTTCCACGACTTTGGTGCCGTCGCCGTCCTGTTCGAAAGAAACAGTCACTTTGCGGCCGTCGTCCAATGTATAGGCCAGGTAGCGGTTTTCCTCCACTTCGGTGTAAGTACCGCCGAAATCGAAGCTGAAACTGCCGTCTTTGGCAGCCATGGTGGTTTTCATTTTACCGTCCACACGCAAATCGTTTTCAGAGTAAGGCGCATGCCAGTCGTCGGATGCGAAACACCATTGGGTAATGTGTTCCGGCGCATTCCATTTGTTCCAGACGTCCGCTACCGGTGCATTAATAATCGCTTGTACAGTTACAGGTTGTGTTGTCGCTTCCATTTCTTTGTGTTTTTTAGTGATTGATTGACTTTACAAAGTTGCCGGGTTTCCGGGAAACGGAGCGATGCCTGTTGCGACAAAAAGCGGGTGCGTTTGCGACACCCGCTTCAAAATGTCCCTATTTTACTGCCAATGCCTTTTTTACAGCCGGCGCGACATGCGTTCCGAGCAGTTCTATCGACTTCATCAGGTCCTTATGCGCAGGCGCACCCACGTCCGTATGCATCAGAAAGCGCGTCAGTCCGAACATCTCCTGGTGGTACAGGATCTTATCCACCACTTCATTGGGCTCTCCCACGAACAATGCACCTTCGCGGCCTTGTCCGCCTTCGAACTGCGCACGTGTGTAAGACGCCCATCCGCGGCTCCGTCCGACCCGGTCCATTTGCGCTGCATAGGAAGGGAAATAGAGGTCGCTCAGCGCCTTTCCATCCAGCCCCACCAGTCCGTGCGAATGCGTAGCCAGTTGCATTTTTGCAGGATCGTGTCCCGCTTCGAGGTACTCTGTTTTATATAGTTCAAAAAACGGTTTGAACTGTGACGGCATACCGCCGATGATCGCGATAATCAATGGCAAGCCGAGCCTCGCAGCGCGTACCACCGATTGCGGCGTGCCGCCTACCGCTACCCAGATTTCCAGGTTATTGTTCACAGCCCGGGGCAAAACCTCCTGCCGGTCGAGCGTCGCGCGGTACTTTCCTTTCCAGGTAATGACGTCGTTTTCATTGATCTCTTTCAGCAATTGCAGCTTTTCCGTAAAAAGGCCATTGTAATCATTCAAATCATACCCAAAAAGCGGGAACGACTCGATGAAGCTGCCCCGGCCCACGGTAATCTCCGCCCGCCCGCCGGAAATGAGGTCGACGGTGGAAAAATTCTGGTACACCCGCACCGGATCGGCGGAGCTCAATACCGTTACCGAGCTGGTCAGTTTAATATTTTTGGTCACCGAAGCCGCTGCCGCAAGAATGATCTCGGGTGTTGAGACCGCAAAATCCGGCCGGTGGTGCTCGCCTATCCCGAACACATCCAGCCCCACCTCATCGGCCAGCTTGATCTCTTCCAACATATCCCGCAGACGCTCCTGTGGCGACTGAAAAGAACGGGTGGCATTATCAAAAGCCAAATCCCCGAACATACTGATTCCTATTTCCATTGTTTATCGTCTTTGCTGTGTTTCTCCCGCCATGCGTACCATTCAGCAGCATTTGCATTTGTACTTTTTCATGGCAGTCAAAAAGAAAACCAGCAACAGAACCGATAAATTCCGGAAAGAGCCTCGTGGGCGGTATCAAAAAGTATAGCGACCGGCGGCGGCGCCTATTCACTCCTCAAACTCCGCACGGGGTTCATCATCGCAGCCCTGATCGACTGAAAACTGATGGTAAACACGGCAATGAGCACGGATATTACACCGGCCAGCGCGAACATCCACCATTCAATATCTATCTGATAAGCAAAACCCTGCAACCATTGCTTCATCACATACCAGGCCACCGGCGACGCCAATACAATGGCCATCAGCACTAGTTTGAGAAAATCTTTGGAAAGTAACCCCACAATCCCCGCTACCGAAGCGCCCAACACTTTGCGTACACCGATTTCCTTCGTGCGCTGCTCGGCGGTAAATGTCGCAAGGCCAAACAAGCCAAGGCACGAAATGAATATGGCAAGAAATGCAAAGTATCCCGCCAGCTTCCCGACGATCTGCTCGCTCTGATACTGGCGCGCATATTCCTGATCCGTAAATGCATAGCTGAACGGCACATTCGGGTTCAGTTTCTTGGATATCCGCTCGATAGCAGCCAGCGTTTCGGGCGTTTTGCCGCCTTCAATGCGGACCACCACGTTTCCGAACGGCTGGCGGGCGCCGAGGTAGGCGATCAGGGGGCGAATGGCGGTATGCAGCGACTGGAAATGGAAATCTTTCAGCACGCCCACAATGCGGACTTTTGCCTTTCCCCAACTGATTTCCTGCCCTACCGGCTCTTTAAGGCCCATTACTTTCACGGCCGTTTCGTTGATGATCACGCCGGTCGAGTCCGTTGGGAAAGCCTTCGAGAAATCGCGGCCACCGGCCATTTGCAGGTTCATCGTTTTGGTAAAATCATACCCAACCCCGACAGGCGTGAACCTTACCTGCCCATTCGGATCGCCGCCCGGCCAGGTAATGCCGTCGGTGCCGTTGCCGTTGGAGGCAGGCGTAGCGGTCATGTGCGACACATTCCTGACGCCCGGGATCCGCGACAATTCTTCTTTTAATAGGTCAAATTTGTTGAATAGATCACCGTCAATAGGGAAATAGACGAGGTTTTCGCGGTCGAAGCCCAGATTTTTGTTTTGGACAAAACCTACCTGCCTGTAGATAATGATCATCCCGACGATCAGGATCACCGAGAGGCCGAACTGGAACACTACCAGCCCCTGCCGCACCCACACGGAGCTCGAATCGAACTTCAAAGCGCCTTTAAGAATGCGTACCGGGTTGAGCGACGACAGGAATATTGCCGGATAACTGCCCGCCAGCAGGCCAGTCACCGCAAGCAGCCCGGCGACCGTCCCCCAAAATAACGGTTCCGACCAGGGCAGCACCATCTGCTTGCTCGTGAGGTTATTGAATGCCGGCAGCGACAATGCAACGAGCATTACCGCCAGTACGACCGAGAGCGTCGCGATCAGCAGCGCCTCACCCATAAACTGCCCCGCCAGCATGGAACGCATGGCACCCACCACCTTCCGGACGCCCACTTCCTTCGCCCGGCGCGACGACCGTGCCGTCGCGAGGTTCATGAAGTTGATGCAGGCGATCAGCAGGATAAATGCCGCCACGAAGCTGAACAGGCGCACATACTCAATGCGACCGCCATCCATTTTAGCGTCTTTGATATTGCTATTGAGGTAATATTCATGAAATGGCTGCATCGCAAGCTGTGTTTTGTAGGATTTGCCCGGGTCGCGGTTCGTTTTGTCGAGCAGGTGAAGCATTTTCGCTTCCACCTTGGCAGGATCGGCATCTTTTCGCAGCTTGAAGAACGTCAGCGGATCGGTATTGCCCCAGTCCTTAGCCCAGCCATTGTCGTCGATATAGGCGTCCCAGGTCATGAGGCAGTCGAATTTTAGGGTGCTGTTGGGCCCCACATTCTCAAAAACAGCCGACACGGTCATTTCCTTGCGATTGTCATACCGGATGGCCTTCCCGATGGCTGCCTCCGGGCTTCCGAAAAATGCCTCCGCCATACTCCGCGAAATAGCGATACTACCCCGGTCGTGCAATGCACCGTCGGGCGTACCCTGTAACAGTTTATAGCTAAACATTTTAAAGAAATCAGCACTCGCCCAGTTAGCCGCCTGCTTGTGAATTTTGGTTCCCACAGAAAATGTCTGCTGGTTTGTCCAGGAAAAAGGTGTGCTCATCTCGATCTCCGGCACCGACTTTTTCAGCTCGTCGGCGAGCGGCCCGGGGGTCCAGATCACGCCCTGCACCTTTCCGCTAAAATATTCCCGCATATAAATCCGGTAAAGCTGGTCCTTGTTCGCGTGAAAAGCGTCGACGGCCAGTTCGTCGCGGATCCACAGCATGATTATCAGGCTGCAAGCCATCCCTAATGCAAGGCCGAGGACATTAATGGCAGAGAATGTCTTGCTTTTGAGCAAATTACGGAATGCGATCTTGAAATAGTTCTGAATCATGGCGGGGCTGAATGAATAGGTATAGGAATAATCGGTGGTGCGTTTAGGCCGGGCAAATGGCCGCATCAGGCGGATCGCGCTGAGGGCATATTTCCGGTCGGCGGCCGGCTTTCCATGACTTTCGAGCCAGTAGGAATACATTTCGAGCATATCGCCCTCCACTTCTTCACGGTCGTCGGGGTGCGACCAGCGCGTGAGCAGCCAGGCAGCCCAGCGGGGCGGTTTTACACGTATTTTTGGGTCCATATCAGTTACCCATTAGTTGAAGTGTCTGCTCCGACATGGCATTCCACAAAGCCTCCCTCGCCTCTTTCGTCTCGCGCAAGGCCTTGCGCCCGAATGCGGTGATCCGGAAAAAACGTTTGCGGCGACCACCCCGCTCGGCAGTAGCCCCGCCCATTTCGGACGACAGGTAACCTTTCTCTTCCAGGCGCTGCAAGGTAGTGTGCACAGTACTGAAACCCACGGCACGCCCGGTTTTCTGGTCGAGCTCCTGGGTGACCGTCACGGCGTAGGCTTCTTCCGCCAGCACTGCCACGGTCAGCAGGACTACCTCTTCCAGTTCTCCCAAAAATGTTCTTTTCATGGCAAAAGTATTTATTCCGATAATGTCGGGCAAATGCCGTGCCAAATTTAAAAATTGGCTTCGAATCGCTCAGAAGCACGATTTTAGCCATTTAGGCAAGGTTGTGAATGTCCGATTCCGAACATCCGGATCGTCCAGGCGGACAAGTCGCAAATACAGCTTGAAAACCGGTTTCCAAACAGTTACATTTGGGATACAATCGGTTCTGTTTTATGAATATTGGCAAAGAGATACTGTTCTTTTTCAGTGCCTTGGGGGCGTTCAACGGCATTCTCCTGGGGATATTCCTTTTGTTTTTTACCCAAAAGAAATACCTCGCCAACAACTTCCTCGGCGGATTGCTGCTCGCATCCAGCGTCCGTATCGCCAAGTCGGTTTGCCTCTATTTTGATGGCGGACTGCCCAAAATCTACCTGCAAATCGGTCTTTCGGCCTGCTTTTTCATAGGGCCGTTTCTGTACTATTTCGTGCGCTCTGCCGTGGCGCCGCTGGAAAAGCAGCCGAAACACTGGGTATGGACACTCGTGGCATTCGCTGTGCTTACCCTGGTTGTTGGCGTGGCTTTGCCTTATGAAGAATACCCCGTTTTATGGAATAAGGTGATTGCGAGAGTGATATACATACAATGGTTCGGATTTCTGTTGGCTTCGGGTGTACTCATCCGCGATCTGCTCCGAAAACAGTTCAGTCGCTCCTACACGATGAAACCTGCCGAAACCTGGATTTCCATGATCTTCCTCGGTAATGTACTGATCTTCCTTTTGTATTTTTCTTCGCTGATCAACGCGCCCTTCGCTTCGTATATCAGCGGCTCCATTGCTTTCTCGCTGATCCTCTACCTGATGATCACGCTGGTGATCTACAAAAAGAAAACCGACGAATTGTTTTTGCTTTTGCCGGACAAACCGGTCGCGAAAAAGCTGAGCGAAAACGATGCCGAGCTATGGCTTGGCAAACTGGAAAAAGTGATGACCGAAAAGGCCGTTTACAAAAACCCTGACCTGAAACTGCACGATCTGTCGCGGGAAATACAGGTTTCGGGCCACCAGCTTTCGGCATTGCTGAACGATCACCTGGGCAAGAATTTCACGACGTATATCAACGAATGGCGGATCGCCGAAGCATGTAAAATGATTGCCACCGAGCAGCACCTCACCATCGAAGCGATCGGTTATGAAGTGGGTTTTAATTCCAAATCCACTTTTTTTGCGGCATTCAAGAAGGTGAAGGGCGCTACGCCGTCTTCTTATCAACAAACTATCAATCAGCCCATTGCAGATTAACCACAGTACAGATTTATAATTCCGTACTCCTGATTCCCCTTTTACACACCTCCGGAAAAGGCCGGCTTTGGATTTTTGCATCGAACCAGATCCATTATCAAAGCCATGAAGTTTTCCGGCATCATCATTCTCATCCTTTTTCTCATTACCCAATCCTCCATTGCCCAAAGCCGCTACCCGGTTTCCGGTAACGCCATCGGTACAAATCACCAGCCGGTCGCCGTGTATGCCCGCCTGATCGCCCTGCCCGACTCCACGCTTTTGCAGGGCGCGCCGTTTGAGGACGGCCGCATTGCATTCGCCGGCATCGATCGCGAACACGTTGCATTACGGCTCAGCGGCATTGGCCTCGCCGACACGCTCATTGTCATCCGACGGGAAGGCCGCTCGCAGGTAAACCTGGGTACGATCCTCATGCATGAGCAAGTGCAGGCGCTCGCGGGCGTAACCGTGCGTGGGCAGGCACCGCTCGTGAGGCAGGGTAGCAACGGCACGACCGAAATTCAGGTTACGGGCAGCATCCTGGCGGGAAGCACGTCGGCGACGGAGGTGCTCGAAAGGTCTCCCGGCATTACTTTCACCGAAGGACGGGCGGGCGTGGTCGGACGCGGGGAGGCGATGATCTTCCTCAACGGCCAGGCCATTACTTATGAACAAATGGCGGCCATTCCCGTGAGCAGGATCGCCCGCGTGGAGGTGATCCCAAACCCTTCTGCAAAGTATGATGCGGAGGGAAAAGCGGTGATCAACATCATGACCAAGACGGTGGTCGACGGGGGAATGACGGGCTCCGTGACGCAGCAATACGCCTACACCCGGTTTGCCGGCAGCGAGCTGAATACGCTGGCCGATTGGCAATACCTGCACAACAGGCTCTCATTCCAGGCCAATTACGCCCTCGAAACCGGCAGTGACCGCGAGGTACTCCACACGACACGCACCCGGCCCTCCCCCACCGAATACCTGCATTCGGACCTTACCACCGACTGGCGGCGCAAAATGCGCAACTATTCCAATTTCGGTGCCGGGGCGCAATTGAATTTGAAGGAAAACAGCTATTTATCATTGACTTACCGCGGAAACCTGAACAGCCTCGGCGGGAGCCAGAACAGCAGCAATGCACTCACCGACGCCTCGGGCAGCAGCTTTTACGAGAGCCGGGTCGCGAAGGACGAAGAGCGGTGGAACCACGCCCTTACCCTCAATTTCCAGCAAGCGCTCGATACCCTGGGCTCCACATGGTTCGTCGGCACGCAATACGCCCGCTTCCGCACCGACCAGCACGATCAAATCAGCGAAAACAGTTTGACTGGCGAAAGCACGGCAGTGCGTCACCTGCTCAATGATGTGCTGATCCGCATCCGCATTTCGAGTACCCAGACTGACTACACCAAAGCATTCGGTAACGGCAACAAACTCGAAACCGGTGCAAAATTCAGCTATGCGGATAATGGCTCGGGCACGGGTTTCCTCATTTCCACCGCAGACGAACCTTTTGAGCCCGATCCTGGCCTGAGCAGCAACTTCCGTTACCGCGAAAAAGTCCCGGCTGCGTATGTGAATTTCCTGGGGAATTTGAAAAACAATGTGAGGTTTGGTGCAGGTGTGCGCGGCGAGTACACCTCTTATACCCTCAACACGACGGCCCGTGGCGGCCAGGATATCGGGGACCGGTATTTCAATGTCTTTCCAAACCTGTTTATCAGTAAAAACTTCACGAATGGCCTGCAAAGCCGCATTTCTTACATTTCCAAGATCACCCGTCCGCGCTACCAGGCGCTCAATCCGTTCGTCGTCTACCAGGATCCTTTCACGACCATCGAAGGTAACCCCAACCTGCAACCGGAAAAGGTCCACACATTCGAAACGGGCCTGCAATACAAGCAACTGGACGTCCGTGCGGGCTATACCTACACGAAAGACAAAATCAGCGGCGCTGCACTGCGGGGCGACTCGCCGAACAGCTACATTCTTAAAGGCCTTAACCTGGCGAGGGAGCATTCGCTCTTCCTGACCGCTTCCGCGACATTCAACATCAACTGGTGGAGTTCGACCAATACAGTGACCGTCAGCCGCAACAATCTGATCGATAATGAATATGGTTTTGAAACCCTGAAACCCAGGCCGCAGCTATATGCTTACACCAATAACACATTCGATATCAATCATTTATTCAAAATACAAATACTAGCCTGGTACCTCAGCGAGCGGTCGCAGGGACTTTACAACGATTTCGCCCGATCGACCATTACCATTGGGATAGAGAAGGATTTTTGGAAAAATGCATTGAAAATCAGGCTTACAGCGAACGATATCTTTCACAAAAGCCATGTCCACGGCAAGTACAGCGTTGGCCAAACAAACATTTACTACCATCGAACCTATTCCACAGCTTTCTTCGGCATCAGCGCAGCCTACCGTTTCGGTCGGTTGGGAAAGACCACATTCAACACCAAATCCACCGGCGAAACCGAACAAAACCGCGCACGGTAGCTTCTCCTTCTCCTTCCTCTTTTCCTTCTATTTATATGTTTTCAAAGCCCCCACATCGCCCTGCTCCTTCAATATCTTTTTCAAACCATCGACATTCATCGTCAGCCCGACCTCGGCATCCGGCGCGGTGTCTTCGTTGATAATGCCGATCGGGCCGCGGTAGCTGCTGTCGCGGATGATGCGAATCATTTCGGCCTCCGCGTCGCCCTCGCCAATGGGTACTACTTTCACAGGGTTGCCTTTTTGGAGCCCCATCAAATTGACGGCCATTAAATGCGGCAGGATCCTGGGGAAAAATTTCGGAAAACGTTCGATGTCCTCCTCGGCGTGATGGAGGTTATAGACAATGCCGATATTCGGCCTTTTGAGATAGTCTATTATTTCCAGCTGGTTTTCGGGCATTCCGTACCAGCCACCGTGATTGTAAAGTCCTACCGTACAGCCTATCTCGGCGGCTTTATCGGCAATGTAAGCCACTGGTTTTGCAACGGCTTCCACTTTCTGCTGCTGGGTCATTTTGTCCATATCCTTGATCCCGGCGATCATACACCAGATCTCGGTTTTGACATTGTGCCTTTTCAGCAGATCGAGGATAATGGGCAGGTTTTTGTCGTTTTCGGGATTAGGCCCGGAATAGAGCCAGAATGCCTGTAATTTGATATGGTGCTTTTTCAATGCTTCCAGCTCGGCGTCGAATTCGGGAATGTGTTTCTCCCGCCAATCATAAGCAAGCATTGTGAAACCGAGCTTGTTAAGCATTTCGGCCCGCTGTTCGGGGTTCCGCTCTTTGGAATCGAATGGGACAATGCACCAGGCGATGAGGTTATCGCTGGCGTAGATGTTATCGGTATTCGCCGCCGCGCCCATGAACGGATCGGTAATGCTTTCTTTACCGGTCTCTACCCGGCCTGCAAAGCGCATTAAGGTCCCCTCGGAGCCTGTCTGTACATTGAAATCGTACCATTGATGGCTTTGAATGGCGGGTACCACTGTTTTTACGGTCCGGTCGGCAGGCAGATTGATTTCGATTTTTTTCTGGTGGTAGCTGTTGTCCGTAACTTCCAGTTTCAGCGGCTTTTTGCCTTTATTGACCGAAACGAGTTCCACGTCGCCGGTAGGCTTGCCTGTTTTACCTAAAACGTAAGCACAGCTCACCGTCACCTCCGCCTCCTGCGCATGACCTGCAAACTCGCGGAAATAGCCGTTCGGACCGTATACCCGCAGATGGTAGCGGCCACCTTCGAAGCCTGCCAGTTTAAAACTTTCGGTAAGCGTATCGCCGGCCTTCACCGCATAATTCCACACCCGAAGCACCTCACCTTCATAAGGGTTCATGGCATAAATGATAAAAGGTGCCCCGGCCGATTTTTGGCCAAAAACCTTGTTTCCGGCATGCATGCGCACCTGAAAAGTGGCCTTATCCGCAGAAAGCGCACCATCTGCATACAGCTCGTAAGGGATCGCGCATGAGGGCCTCGTACCCGGCTCCTGCTTCGGTAACATAGCTGACCCGGATGTATTTGCATTGATTTTACCAATCTCAGCTGCATTTAAGGCCTTGAAATTTGCCGGCGCGTCTTTGAACTGCGCTTTATGGATTGTCGTCAGGATTTCGTCCCTGTCCACCGGCTTGGGCTTTTTATATGCCGATGCGTCGAATGGCTGGAAAACCGAGCTGATGTTTCCGCATATGGTCCGTCGCCATTCGGTAATATTGGTTTCACGAACCTGCTTTTTGGATTTATGACTCGTAAATTCTTCCAGAAACTGGATAATGGAAGTATGGTCGAAAACCTGCGACGACACCCTCCCGCCCCGCGACCACGGCGAGGCGATCAGCAGCGGCACGCGGAAGCCCAACCCGATCGCGCCACCCCGTGCATTTGGCTTGGGCACCTGGGTTTCGTCCTGTTCCAGCGGTACATATTCGGCCTTGACGTCGATGCCCGCGGAGACTTTACCAGAATTCGGTTTTGTCGGGTCAGGTATCGAAAACGGCGGAATATGGTCGTAGTAGCCATCATTTTCGTCATAACAAACGATGAAGATCGTCTTCTTCCACACTTCGGGCCTTTTGGTGAGGATATCGAGCGTCTCGGAAATGTACCATGCTCCATACCAGGGGGCCGACGGATGGTCCGAGAAATTCTGAGGCGCGGCCAGGTACGAAACTGTCGGCAGCTTGCCCTCATTTACATCTTTGCGGAACTGGTAGAAAATGTCGCTTTTCGGAAGGTCAATCTTGTTGCCCTGGTCGCCAACCTTGTAAAACATTGATGTAAGTTCTAGATAATCAGGATCTTCCCGGTTGGTCACGAATGCATTCCGGTGCAACTCCTGCTCGAAAACTGACAGTTTCCTGAAATTTTCTTCGCTATGCTCTGCCAGATCCGTTTCGAGCCTTTCAAGCAATGCATGGCGCTGGTCCCAGGCCTTGGTCAGTTTGTCTTTTTCCGCACCCGTCGCCGCTTCGATCTTCGCCTTCAATGCGGGCCGGTCCTTTTTAATCTTATCGACTTCCAGCTGCGCATAATGGATAAAATCCTTGGAAAACTTCACCCGGTACTGCGCGTAACGTTCCAGGGGATTACACCCGAAATTGCTCAGCCAGGAGCCCTTGCCCGGATGGAACTGCATCACAGCCCCCACCTCGTTCTGATAAAACTTCCAGCTGATACCGGCTTCCTGCATACGTTCAGGGAAAGTCTTCCATTTCACGGGTTTGTTGATGGAAAAATAGCTGTTGCGCACCACCGCCAGTGAATCCATATCCTGCTTTTCACGGATCGTGCCCGACCAGAGGTAATAGCGGTTGGGATGCGTGGGCGTCATCGACGAGCAGAAATTCTGGTCGCAAATCGTGAATGCATCGGCCAATGCGTAGTAAAACGGAATATCCTCGCGGTCGTAATAGCCCAGCGTAAGTGGCATTTCGGCGTACTCCTTGTGGCCTGAGCGCTTTGAAGTGAGCCATTGATCGTATTTACCACCATTGTAAGCGTCCACCTGCGACTCGCGCGAATGCGGCAGGTCGTGCATCCAGGTGGCTTTGGTATTTTTAATATCGAGGCGGAACGGCGCATAGGTGTCGCCTTTGAGATCGGTTTGAAGCCAGACCTTATTTTTATTCGGCAGATCGATGGCACGCGGGTCGTTGAAGCCGCGCACGCCCTGCAATTTGCCGTAGCAATGGTCGAATGAGCGGTTTTCCTGCATCAGGATCACAACATGCTCGGCGTCGAGGTAAGTGGTATTCGGGTCAGGACTGATCGCCATCGCCCGCTGCACCGATTCCGGGAACAAGCTCGCCGCGCCCGCACCGCCAGCCAGCACGGCAGCCTTTTTTAAAAATTCTCTCCTTGAATCCATGGGTTTAGTTTGGGTGGTTGTAAGAATGTAGAAGTATTTGAAGCGGTAAAATTACTGAGACCGCAACTGCGCCGACAGCCACATGGTGAAGTACATTGAAGATCAGCTGCTGATCCATTCAGCCGAATTTGAATGATCACACAGCGCCATCACTCAAATGACATCATTGATCGGGACCGTCCTTCGCATGATGGTCAAAGACACTACTCCACCCAAATTCAAACGTTTTATTATCGTCGGCAAGATCAAGAAACGATATCGATTTTACGATTAGGTGACCATTACCCTAATTTTTTTCATCCCCGACCTTCGGCTGGTGCCGTGCAGGCGCTACTAAGAGGTGATATAAGCACCATCATCTCATGCCACGTAGTTTATTTACACATTTACTCCTCCTGGTTGCAATCAGTTTCAACGGGCTCAATGCTTTGGCCCAGAAGGCTCCTTCGGTTTCCGGTTATGTCAAAACAGAATCCGGCGAGGCGCTGCCCGGAGCTACAGTTTCGCTTTTGAAAACAGCCCACGGCGTCACGACCGATGCCAATGGTTTTTTTACATTACCGACCGTGAAGGCAGGCAATTATACCATCCAGGCCACTTTAATGGGTTACAAGTTGGTTTCAGAAACCGTCAGCGTCCAGACCGGCAAGACCGCCACGATCAATTTCCAGCTCAAAGAAAGCCAGCAAAATCTGAACGAAGTGAGCGTTTACGGCAAAACGGAGACGCAGGTGGTGAAGGAGCAAGCGTTTTCGGTGAATGCGATCGAGACGAAGCAGTTCCAGAACACGACAGCCGACCTGAACCAGGTGCTTAACCGCAGCGCGGGCGTTCGCATCCGCGAGCAGGGCGGGCTGGGTTCCAACTTTAATTTCTCGATCAACGGGCTGTCGGGTAAGGCGGTGAAGTATTTTATCGACGGCGTGCCGATGGAGGTAATGGGCAGCGCGATGTCGCTGAACAACATTCCGGTCAACCTTTCGGAGCGCATCGAGGTGTATAAGGGCGTGGTGCCGGTCCAGCTCGGTTCCGATGCCATGGGTGGTGCGGTGAATGTGATTACCAACCAGAAACAGACCAATTACCTCGACCTCAGCCACAGCTACGGCTCGTTTAATACCCACCGTTCAGCACTGACGGCGCAGTATGTCCACAAGCCGACCGGCATTACCGTGAAGGCCAGCGGCTTTTTCAATTATTCGGACAACAACTATAAAATGAAGGGCGTCGAGATCCTCGAAGGCGGAACCCGCATGGGCGACCAGATCACCGACCTCAACGGCGCAAACTTCGTTGTCACGGACGTGAAGCGGTTCCACGACCGCTACCGCTCGACGATGGGGCAGGTGGAGGTTGGTATTGCCAACAAAAGCTGGGCGGATGTACTGTATTTGGGCTTCGGCCATTCTGACACCCGCCAGGACCAGCAGACAGGCTTCGAGCAGGCGATCGTGTACGGAAATGTGGAGCGGAAGGGGAAATCATCGACTGGGACATTGCGGTACAAGAAAAGCAATTTGCTCGTAACTGGCCTGGATGTCAACCTGTTTGCTTCCCTTACCTCAGACAAGTACGTGACCGCGGACACGCTGCTCCGCCAATATTACTGGGATGGTTCCTGGACCACCAAGGGCGCTACCGAAATGGGCGGTATCAAGTCGCTCTCGCACATTATCCGCCCGCGTGCCTTCGTACGCGCGAATGCGAGCTATACGCTCAACGAGCGCCATTCATTTAACCTGAACTATACTTTCGACCGCCTCAAAAACGAAAATTACAATGCGCTGCTCGTCTCGGGCGACGATATGCCGGGGGTCATGACCAAGCAGATCCTGGGCCTCGCCTACCAGCAGGAACTGCTCGACAAACGCTGGACGAATACGTTTTTTGTCAAATATTACGGCCTTGGCCTCGAACGGAAGAAATGGATCGATAGCGACTATCAGGTGCTGACCGACAAGTTTCCGAACTATGGGTATGGCGCGGCATCGCGGTACAAGATCCTGCCCGATCTGGGCGTGAAACTCTCGCTGGAACATACATTCCGCTTGCAGGAGGTCGAAGAAGTTTTTGGGGACGGCTTGAATGTGCAACCCAATCCTGACCTCAAACCCGAGCGCAGCGACAATGTGAACCTGGGCTCCTACTATGGCTTCCGGAAGGGCAAACACCGCTTTTTTGCCGAAGCGGCCGGTTTCTACCGCAATGCTTCCGATTTCATCTACCCCGTGGCCGACCAGCGTTCAAAGGCTTTGAAAAATGAAAACAAATCGAATGTGCGCGTCACAGGCTTCGAGGCGGAGCTGCGGTACGATTACGCCGACCTGCTTTCCTTGAATGTAAACGCGACTTACCAGAGCGCCGTGAACATGACGAAATTCGGTACTACCGCGTCCAATGTGCCCGAAGCGACCTATAAGAACAAGATCCCAAACCAGCCGTGGTTCTTCGGTAATGCCAATTTCGGCATCGGGAAAAGCGATGTTTTCACCAAGGGCTCTCGCCTGCAATTCAGCTGGTTCACCCAGTATGTACACTGGTTTTACCTGACCTGGGAGGCATTCGGGAATGCGAGCGGCAAATCAACGATCCCGAGTCAGCTGATCCACAATGCGACATTGAGCTACTCGTTCGCAGACGGCCGCTACAACGTGTCGGCCGAATGCCGCAACCTTACCGACGACCTGGCCTACGACAATTTCAGGCTGCAAAAGCCCGGTCGTGCGTTCGCCCTGAAACTCCGGTATTTTATTCATTAAACAACTCAAATTTCTATCTATAACGCCCAAAATGAACAGATTTTTCAGCTACCCGGCAAAAGCCATCCTGATTGCCCTCACCGCTTTCGCGCTCAACGGATGCAGCGATAGCGACGACAACGGTAACACTCCCGTGGAAGAGGCAGGCAAATATTCGGCCGTCCTGTGCGTAGGCGCATGGCCCAACACCGCCTATTATATCGCCGATGTGCCCTCCCTGATGAGCGGCTCTATCAGCCTCAAAGGCAATGGCGCCGAAATGACCGGCAAAGTATACGCCCAGGACATTATCCAGAAAGACGGATTTTACTACCATGCCAATTTCGGCAGCGGCCGTTTTGGTAAATACCACGTTGAAAAAGGTGCGCTGGTGGTCGACAAAGAGGTGCCGTTCACGTTCCTGAACTGGAGCTCGTATGTGTGGGTAGACGACCAAACACTCATTGTCCTCGGTGATGCGGAAGGGGAAGGCCGTTACGGGATCGTGAAGGTGGCTGATATGAGCATTACAACCGGCAAGTTCGATCTGAAAGCCAAGCCTAAGAACTTCACGGGCTACAATTTCGGTTTTGCGGAGTACCGCGACGGCAAACTGTTCCTCGGTTACAGCTTCGCATTCTCGGATTGGAACCTGAAACCGCTGCCCGCCAATCCGGAGTTCAATGTGGCGGTTGTGAGCTACCCTTCCATGAAAATCGAAAGTACTATCTCCGACGCCCGCACCACTACGCCGGGCGGGCCGATCGTTTACGCACCGGCTTCTTTCAAGGATGAGAATGGCGATATCTACTTTATTACCGACCCTGTGAGCGGCTACGATTACAAATCACCCTCAGCAGTTTACCGCATTAAAAACGGCGCGACGACGCTCGATCCCGCTTACTATTTCGACCTTTCAGCCAAAACCAGCAATGGAATGGGCGCGGCTATGTGGTATGTCGGCAACGGCAAAGCCATCGTACGCACACGTTTGGGAGGTGAGTCGATCGACGCCGACCATTCCTTCTCTGTGATCGACGTGAAAACCGGCGCATTTGTGAAGACCCTCGCCCTGCCTGCCGACAAAGGCCAGCGCATGGTGAATGCCGTGGTGGTGGAAGACGGCAAAGCATACATCGCTGTCAATGGAGAAAACCAGGACAATATCTGGGAGTATGACCCGGCCGCGGACAAACTGACCAAAGGAGCCGAATTTGTCGATGGTATCGACTTCATCCTTCGTTTGGAAAAAACCA
>CBIHPQ010000055.1:0-21411 GCA_966211825.1 uncultured Dyadobacter sp.
GAAGGGTACCTGCCTTCATTTCTGGGAAATGTGAACGCCCGCTTCCAGACACCGCATTGGGCGCTGATCGCCGGCGGGATCGCGGGTTGCGTGGCATTGTCGCTCGGCACGACCGATCAGGTGATTATCCTGGCTGCATTAGGCGCAGTGGTGATGTATATGATCAGTATGGTCGCGTTGTTTGTATTGAGAAAAAAAGAACCGCACCTCGAAAGGCCGTTTACCGTGCCTGCATTCCCCTATTTCCCGGCGATAGCCCTCGCCATTTCTACCCTTTGCCTGATTGCGATCGTATATCACAACTGGAAGATCAGCCTTTGGTTCTTCGGCGGTCTGGCGATAATTGCAATTGGCTTTGGATTAACCGGCCGACACAAAAAACGGGAAGTACCTCAGCCGTCAGAAGAACAGCGTAACGCCTAGTTTAGCAAAAAATGGCGTACCAGGCGTAAAATGGATCTCTTCCACCGGTTCAGCCTCATCTTTCAGCCGGCTTTCCGTCGCGAACTGCGTTTCTTTCCATTTGGTGTTGAACAAGTTCTGGACAGAAAGGCCGACGCTGTATCTGCTTTTGGTATAGTTCAGTTGCATATCACTTACAAAATAACCCTTCGCAACGATCGAATTATCTTCATTGGCCGGCCGACCAGCCAGATACCGGTAGCGGAGGGAGCCATTCAGGCCATTTGGCATTTGCAGTGATAACCCGCCCGCCGACGTAAATACCGGTGCAAGCGGCAGGTAATTCATGCCTTCCATTTCCCCTACGGCCCTGGGCCTGGCGGTATTGAAATCGGCGTCTGCGTAAAGCGTTTTCGTGAGTTGGTACCGTACCGATAAGTCCAGCCCCTGCCTGCGTGACTTCCCGCTCGGTTCCACCACGCCCGCGTCGCCCACGTACACGAATTCCTGCTGCATCCACAAATACCAGGCAGCTGCATTGACGACCATTTTAGGAAAAGGCTTAAAAATCACACCCAGATCGGAGCCATATGCGCCTGGGAGGATCTGCTTGCCGCCCTGGGGCACTACCACGCGGGTGTCGTTGGAATGAAACCCTTTGCCGGTATTCAGGTAGAGTTGCAGACCGGGGTTGAATGTATAGTAAAAGTTAAGTTTTGGAGAAACGATGGCATCGCTCGCCCGCTGTCTGGTGACGGGCTGGCCGAGCAGGTCTTCATACTGGTCCCGGAAATAATCCACGCGAACACCTGCATTCACCGAAAAGCCTTCGGTCAGGCGCACTACTTCATCGAGGTAGACGGATGCATTCAGTTCATTGATGTTCCCCAGTTTGTATTGTTCGAGCGTTTCGGTGCGGTTTCTGGTGTGGGAAAGCTCGGTACCGCGGGTAAGATCGTGCCGGTACTGGACGCCCAGCGTCGTTACCCAGTTAGTTTTTCCAATAAAATATTCTTTTGAAATACTTCCATTATACCCATACAAATTTCGCCGCTCCTTCTGGCGGATCTGATCGCCGTTCAGGGAATCTTCGAGGAAGAATGTGAAGTTGGAATAGAGTTCGAAATTATAGTTGCTGTAAAACACCTGGTTTTTGATCACAAAATTCCGGGGTGTCACCGTCACAAACTGCGCATTGAAATTGGTGCGGCTCGTTTCCCCGCCTTCGGTGGGGTCGATGGAACCGTAAAAGCCGATCAGCCCGGACGCAATCGCCCGGTCAGGAATCTGCCCTGAGTGGTTCCATTTGCTCCAAAACGTAGAACCCGTCAATGTCAGGTTCGTGTTGGGCGCAATGTGCCCATGGTACTTGCCCACCAGGTTCAGCCTGTTGAAATGCTGCGGGTTATCGAAATAGGAATTGGTAAATGAATATTCCGAAGCAATATAGGCCGACTGGTTTTTCTCCCTGCCCTTTTGCCCGAGCAGATCAATGCCGGCAACGGCCCGGTAAGTATCGAATTGCCCTGCTTCGAGCTTGACGAACGACTTATCCAGCGCATCCCGGGTGCGGAAATCCGCCCAACCCGCGGTGGTAAAATTACCCTTATCAGTCGTGTAAGGGCCTTTTTTGAAGTCAACCCCATTGACGAGCTCCGGAATTACAAAATGCAGGTCGGCATAACCTTGCCCGTGCGCGTGTGAAACCATATTCACCGGCATTCCGTCGACGGTAAGCCGGATATCCGTGCCGTGATCGATATCGAAGCCGCGCAGGAATATCTGTTCCGCCTTTCCACCGCCGGCGTGCTGCCCGATAAATAGCCCCGGCACAATGCGCAGGATTTCCTGCGAGTTGGTAATCGGCCGCAGCCGGATGTCGAGGCTACTGATCAGTTGCTGGTCGTGCGCGCGCCGGGCCGAGACCGTCACTTCGCTGAGTTCTACATTTGCACTGGCCAATTCTGTTTTCAGAAAAGCAGTTTCGTCGTCGGTCACACTTACTTCGAGCACCTGCGTGCGGAAGCTTACGTGTGAGAGTTCAACCTTATATTTCGCTGCCACGAGGTCTTCGAATCGGTATTGGCCCAATTCGTTGGTAACAGTCGCCCTCCCGGTCCCGGAAAGTTGCACGGTCACCTCTTTGAGCGGCAACCTGGTCGCCTGGTCGTACACCACACCCGAAATACTTCCCAGGTGGGCCAATGCCCGCAGGCTGACGATCAGAAAGCAAAACAGGAGCGTAAATTTTTTCATGGGCGAATAGTCAATGATGATTAGAAAGGCTTTTCAAAGCACAAATCTAGGGTTAGTTTTTTTTGCCTGTGCCAGTAACCGATCGCCTTGGGCCTTATTACCCGTAGCAACTGCAATGGCGCTGGCTACTTGCAGCAATTCGGGGTCGCGGCTTCCGGTGCGCAGAGCCACCTCAATATGTTGTTTGGCCTTGTTATTATCTTTATTTTTAAAATAGGCAGCAGCCAACGCATGGTTCACGTCAACATTCTTTGGTCTTTTGGCATATTCTTTCAGCCCGTAAGCGATGGCAGAATCCAATGCATTTGTTTTCGTATATAATTTGCAAAGTTCCAGATCGACGGAATGTCCCGAGCGCGCATCTTCATCGAGCATGGTCGCCACTTCCCGGTATTTATCCCCGGCTTTCTTAGGATTACCCTGCAAGGCATAGATATCGGCCATTTCTTCATGAAAAGAAAATTCGGGCATTACCTTCGCGGCCTTTTCGAGATCGGCCAGGGCCTGATCGTATTGCTTGCCGGCCTTGTGTACCTGGGCGAGCCCGCGTAGTGCAAATGCATAGCTCGGGCGCATGGCGAGGATTTCCTTATACTGGATTTCTGCCTGCTTCAACTGACCGGTCGTTTCGTAAAGGTGCCCCAATGTGTTTTTAGCCCAGCACTGCGGTTCCGAGCCGGGTAGCCCGGCTTCCACAGCCAGTTTCATGGCTTCGATAGCCCCCGGATAATCCCCGTGGATCTCCCGCAGGTACGAAGCCCGCGAATAGGCTTCGAGCGAGGGTTTCAGTTCCTGCATTTTGTCGGACATCGTCACGGCTTCTGCATAGTTGCCCAATTCCACATTCGCATCCACGAGCACGCCATATACATATGCATTACTCGGGTTGATTTTCCTTGCCCGCTCCGCCAGATCGCGCGCTTCTGCGAACTGGTGCTGCGACATTTTCACCGAAGCCTTGAAAGTGGTGGCTTCAAAGTTCTGCGGCTCGATCGCCAGCACATCATCCAGTATTTTGAGCACAGCAGGGTAATAGTATGGGTGCTCGCCGGTAATGCGGGCTTCGGAAAGGTAAATTACCGCAATCTGAAGGCGGGGTTTAACGTCCGTAGGATTTTCACTGATCTTTGCTCTCAGTTCCTTCACCTTTTCTTTCGTTTTCGGCCATTCGGCTGCCGAAGCAAGCTCTCCCTGCCGTTCGTACAATGCAGGAATTTCGGTGGTAACCGACGCGGCGGCCGGTTTTTCAGCGGTTTCACTATTCTGTTTTTTCTCACCACAACCAGTTACCGCAGCCAGCAATGCAAAAAGTATAATTGAAAGATAAGTTTTCATAAGGCTTTCAAATTAAATGCGGAAGGAGATTTTGAAAAGCCGGGAGCATACGCCCCCGGCCATATGGATTATCTTCTGAGAATTTTTACGGTGTAGCGGTCGTCGGCAGTCATCACCCGCAGGTAGTAAATACCCGGCTGGCTGTTCAGTTTTACGACCCTTCTTTCGTTGGCAACTGCTTTGCCGATGTTCTGCTGGCCGATCACCTGTCCTTTACTGTTGGCCAGGTCGAGGCGTACCGCTTTGCCTGCGGCCCCGCGGATTTCGATCACCACCTCATCGGTGCTGCTCGGGTTGCCCATGACGATGGCTTTCAGGGAAGCTGCCGACTCCTCAGATTCCGGTGCTGCCTGACGCCAGGTTTTGGCTCCGCAATAGGCCCGGAAATCGAACTTCATGGTAACTTCCGACGATGGATCGCCTACATACCGCGCTTTCAACCAAAGTACGCCGCTGCTGTTGGCATCCTTGAAAAGCTCCGGTTCAACCATACGGCTGACCGTCGTCCCCCAGGCGCCATTGACCACGCCTGCCGCAGAATATTCGACCGTGTTACCTGGCACGCCGCCGGTATGGCCGAACATAAAGCCACCGGTAATGCAATCGAAGTTATTGATCGTCACTGCCAACGGCTCTGTCGTGCCCGGTTGTTGTCCTTCGTAGCTCGGGCCGCGGAATCCGGGCCAAGGATTTTGCAGGTACGGGAAGTCCGATTTAAGCGTGGTATCGTTTTTGGTGACGCCTGCATTGAATGACAGCACGCTAACGAGGTTTGGTGTAACCGGGCTGGTAGAAGTTCCAGGCACGAAATCGTCGTACCACAACCCTACTGCGGCCAATACTACGCCACCCACAGCCTGCAATTCGATCGTCGTAACGTCATCTTCGAGGCGGCGGCCGTTAGGGAAACCATCCATATTCGGGATCCATTGCAGATCTTTGTTGCCATTGTAAGCGGGATCTGTAAGCCCCAATGCAGCTGCCTGAACGAGTCCCAGCGAACTGAATTTAGGGTCATTACGAGGCGTTGCCGGAACGGCCATGTTCAGCCGGAGCCAGTCACCGAATGTTGGCAAGAAGTTGTGGATAAATGGCTTTCCTGCTGCCAGCGGGTTTCCTGCTTTGCCTGTTGCCAGCTGGTAGGGAGGCAAATTCGGCACCCCGGTGTAGAAAATCGGCAGGATATCCACGGCACGCGGACTGGTCGCATCCGGGAGCAAAACGCTTCCGAACGCTGCTTCCGATAGCGCGGTACCATCCAGCGCCGCATTGCCTTTCAGGCCATAAAGCCCCATTTTGCCATTGCGGAAATCGAATGATCCCAGCGATTTGCTTTGAATGCGCAATGCCGCCAAACCAGGAACCGCACCTCCGAACTGGGAATCATCCATATACAATGCCAGCTCCGGGTTTGTGAAGTATTTCGCAAACTGCAAATCGTTCGCAGGCGAAGTCGCATTCCATTTGTCTTTCATACCGATCGGGATCACCGCCTCATTGGTAAGCGGCATTCCGAGGCGCGAAACCTGCACCCAATCGCCATCCGAACCTACATCTCCGCCACCGTAAAGGGTAGTGATCTTTCTGCGGCTCGATGATGCATACACACCGATCACATAATCAGGGTCGAGGATATTGCTGGCATCGGCCACGGTTTTGTGGCTTTTTTGCAATGTGGCCACGGGCACTTCGATGACGATCGAATGACAATTAAACTTGGCAACCCCATCGCGGGCACCCGACTGACGGACATTACCGAGGTCGAAAATGCCACCCAGGTCCACGAAAAACGGGTCATCTACCGGGCCTGCAAAGATTTTCTCTCCGGTGCTGGCCGTCATGACGGCCTTATCCACCAATGCATCATACTCCGAACCCAGCCCAACCGGCGTGCTTTTGATTGAGCGCGGTCCGATGTTCGGCGGAGGAACGATGCCGTTCGACACGATGGTCGAGAAGCTGTTTCCACCATCTGTACTGCGTTCGCAGGTGTAGGTGGTTTTCAGGTTTTCCTTGCCAAGGCGTATCAGGAAGAATGTGGACGGGTCCTCATTCATTTTCTTGAAAGTGAAACGGTAGATCACATCGGCGCCGGGAGTTCCTGCATTGTTGTCCACATGGATTTCGTAGCGGATATTTTCGCCAAACGAGTACCAGTTAGGTCCGCCGGCGGGGTGTTCGAAAGGAATGTAATTAGCGATCAGCACAATATTTTCCTTGTTCACCGGGCTTTTGAATGCGTATACGTCGGTATTGTCAGCGAGCGGGTCCGTTGAGATAAGCGGCGCCTCACGGTGCGAGGAGGCCATCGCCCCTGTTGCACCCATACAAATGATCGCCAGTAGCCCGATCAGATTAAGAAGATTTTTCATATTCATTCTTGCTAAAAGTGTGGGATCAGAACCGGGCTTTTTCAGGATAATCGTAGCCTCTCCAAGGATTTGCCAGATAAGGGAAAGAACCTTTCAACGCCGCGTCGTTTTTCGTCGGGCCGGCGGTGAAGGTCAGGACGTTCAGCAATTGCTGCGAAACCGGTGCTTCCGGGGTGGCATCGTCGTAGAACAAGCCTACCGCCGCCAGTACCACGCCGGATACGGCCTGCAACTCGATGGTCGTCACGTCGTCTTCCAGCCTGCGGCCATTGGGAAAGCCGTCCATATTCGGGATCCATTGCAGGTTGGTATTGGCATTGTAGGCCGGGTCGGTAATGCCCAGCACAGCCGCCTGAACCAAACCCAGGTGACTGAATTTAGGATCGTCACGAGGTGTGGCCGGTACCGCCATATTCAGCCGCAGCATGTCGCCGAGTGTTGGCAGGAAATTGTTGATAAATGGCTTTCCTTTTGCCAGCGGATTGTTGTTTTTACCCGTTGCTAGCTGGTAAGGCGCCAGGTTAGGCACGCCTGTGTAGAATATCGGCAACAAATCCACCGCTCTCGGGCTCGCATTGTCGGGCAGCAGCAGGGTACCGAATATCGCATCGTCCAGCGCCGTACCGGTCAGTGCCGAAGAACCTTTCAATCCATACAAACCCGATCTGCCGTTACGGAAATCAAATGCGCCCAGGGAATTGGCCTGAATGCGCAGGGCGCTCAGTGAAGGCACGGCGGCTCCAAACTTGGAATCGTCCATATACAATGCCAGCTCGGGATTGGTGAAGTACTTGGCAAATTGGAGGTCCTGGCCGGCATAAGGCGCCAGCGAGTTCCATTTGTCCTTCATCCCCAGCGGGATCACCGCTTCGTTGGTAAGCGGCATACCCAGGCGCGAAACCTGCACGTATTTGCCATCATAACCCACGTCGCCGCCATTGTAAAGCGTTTTGATCATCTGGCGGCTCGCGGAGGCCCAAACACCGATCACGTAGTCGGGATCAAGGATATTGGATGCCTGGCCCACGTTTTTGCCGTCTTTTTGCAATAGGTTAACCGGTATTTTCAATGCGATAGTGTGTACATTGAAGCGGGCCAGTCCGTCTTTGGGCGCGTTGACCGTGTTCCCCTCAGGCCGGAAATTGCCGGCATCGAATGCTCCCGCGAGGTCCACGAAAAACGGATCGTCGACCGGTCCGCAAAACACCTTTTCGCCGCTGGAAGCCGTTGCGATGGCCTTTTCCACGAGCGAGTTATAGTCAGGTGCTTCCAGGCCGACCGTCTTTCCTTCGATAGACCGCGGACCGATGTTGTTGGGGGGCACTACTCCATTCGAAATAATGGTCATGAAAGTCTGACCGCCATCGGTACTTTTCTCGCATTTGTACGTGGTTTTGAGATTTTGCTTGCCCAGCCTGATGTTGAAAAATGTGGTGGGGTCTTCGTTGGTGCTGGAAAACGTGAAGCGGTACGTAATGTCGTCGCCGGGCGTTCCGGCCTGGTTTTTGACATGGATCTCATAACGTACATTGGGCCCGAAATTGAAGTAGTTGGGGCCACCCTCAGGCGATTCAAACGGAATGTAGTTGGCGATAATCGTAATAGAATTAGGATCATCGGGGCTTTTGAAAGCATACAAATCCGTATTATCGGCGAGCGGATCATTGGAAATCAGCGGCGCTTCACGGTGGCTCGAAGCCAGACTGCTTAGCGCACAAGGCAGTAACAACAGGCACAGAAGCGTTCTTCTGAACCTGCAAGGATCCAACATAGAAACTTGCATGAGGTAAAAGTTTAGATACAGAAACGGGAATTAAAGTGATCGGAAAGCGTAAAGACATCGATGCAAACTTCGACACTGAAAAAGAGCCGAAATCCCGGGAAAAAGCGAGCCGCTACCGGGGGAAAACCCGGCAGATTACAAGCAATTATTAACGAAGGGTAGATGCGGTGTTAACAACCATCGGCGATATATACGCCTTCTGTGCAACGCCGGATGTATAAGAGTTAAAAAAATGTGACCGCGGCGATTGGAAGGAATATAATTATGTTAATATTAAGTTAAATAAATCAAATTAAAAACAAATGGATTGGCAGGGGACGGCAGGGATAAAACTACTGCCACAGGTATTAACCGCTTGTGCAATAGCCTATTTTACGGTTAATTTCAGAGGAGGTTAGTCCGGATGCCTTTTTTGAAAGATAATTCGACACGTTCCGCCAATCCGACATTGCAATTAATTCGTATATTATCCTATTATTTGTATCTCAACCGCATATTTCGGCACGGTTGTTTCAAAATGTAAACCATTTCTACATTCACTTTTAAGGCGGGCGAAGGCTGACTATTATACCAAAGATGAATATTCTAATCGTTGAGGACGACTTTATCATTGCGAAACATCTCCAATTTTTGCTCAATGGTTTCGGCTACGAAGCAAACGATATCGCGACCGACTACACGACAGCCACTGAACTTCTCCACAGCAAGGTTTTCCACCTCGCCGTACTGGACATCAACCTGAATGGCTATCAAACCGGGATCGACCTGGCCCATTACATACGCGAGAACTTCAAGATACCTTTTTTGTTTTTGTCGGCGCACGAAGACATCGCGGTAGTAAACGCGGCATTACAGGCTGCGCCCCATGCATTTTTACAGAAACCTTTTCAAAAGATCACGGTATACACGGCCGTGAAGCTGGCGCTGAAAAATTACCGGCTGGCGGCGCTTGCGGGTGAAACTACTTCGGAGGAAAAAGAAGATACTACGGTAATCAAGGACGCCCTCTTTATCAAGGAAAAGCATATGTTCACCAAGATTATGCTCACCGATATTTTGTACATCCGGAGCGACGATAACTATCTCGAACTGCACACTACCAAGAAGAAATACACCATTCGTGAGACGCTCAAAAACATGCTTCAGCAGCTTCCCACCAACTTCTTTTTTAGGGTACATAAGTCGTTCATTATCAACCTTAATGCTATCACAGCGATCGACTACGTGCACGTGATGATCAACGACATCGAAATCCCGATCACGAACGATAACCGTACCGAACTGCTAAGCCGGATCAGGACTTTTTCCTGATGATTAGTACTGACAGCCTGAAAAACGGTTACTTACGGTTTACCCGACTTCACCCCAAGAAAGCTACACTTCACCCCTTAGATTTGTTGAGGAGGTATATGCGAATTAATTTTATAGCACGTAATCACCCTCTTCTATTAATACATATATACTTTACCCCGACGGAAAGCCTGGGCTTCAATAAATTTTAAATTTTTTCTGAGGTCCAGGCATCTGTTTTACCACAAAAAACGTACATACGTCGATTGAGTACTTTGGCATGATACTGAGCATTATGCACACATTTGTTTCTCAAACGCACACGACACTTATATACCAAACCTAAACTAAATCGCTATCAGTTTTAATTAAATATCGTTGAGAATAATTAAACATCCCCGGGAATTCTCCCTGGGATGTTTTGTTTTAAGTCATTGATGGTCAGGTATTGTCATTAATAGTCACTTATTGCCTGTTATTGTCAGGGGTAGATCAGGTATTTCTTCCGCATTTCTTTGAACTGCCCCAGACCGGGCTCCCAGCTTTTTCGGATCTCATCTTCCGATGCGCCTGCGATAATCTGCTTTTTGAGATTTTCGGTGCCCGAAAGCTTGTCGAAATTTCCCATTTGCTTGCTTTGGCTCATGTCGAAGAACTTCTCCTTGTCGGGATACGCCTTATAGAGCTCGATCAGCCAGTTCAGATTCAGTTTGCCGCTTTTCCGGATGTCTTTCAAATCATATTTCCGCAAATCGAGGCCGTAGCATTCCTTATCCTGGTGCAACGGCGTTTCGCTCATTCCTTTGATGCTGTGCGGGGTAAATGTAAAGTCGTACTTGCCTTTCAGCAGCGGCGCGCCCAGCACTGTAAAGGGCATATAAGTACCGCGGCCCTGGCTCAGGATCGTCCCCTCGAACATACAAATGTGCGGGTAAAGCATAACCGATTGCTGCGTGTTCAGGTTGGGCGAGGGCATTACCGGGAGCACGTAAGGTGTGTCGTGCGTATAGCCCGCTACCTTGATGATCTTCAATTTGCACTGCATTTTGTTAGGTAACCAGCCTTCCCCGTTGATCATCTGCGCAAATTCCGCAACCGTAAGCCCGTGCGAGATCGGTATTTTGTACATCCCTATTCCGGAATGCAGATGGTCTTCAAGGATCGGGCCGTCGACCAGGAATCCGTTCGGATTAGGCCGGTCGAGGATCAGCATTTCCTTGTTGTTCTCCGCGCATGCCTCCATGACGTGCCCGAGCGTGTTAATGTAAGTATAGAACCGCGCGCCCACGTCCTGGATGTCGAAGATCATCAGGTCTATCTCGGCCATTTGTTCTTTGGTGGGCTTTTTGAGCTTTCCGTAGAGGGAAATGGCCGGGATGCCGGTTTTCGGATCGACGCTGTCGCTTACCTTGTCACCATTGCTCGCCGTGCCCCGGAAACCATGCTCGGGACCGAAAATCATGACGATATTGACGCCACGCGCAACGAGACTGTCAACAATGGGTTTGGTACCGATAATGGAAGTCTGGTTTACCAGGATACCGACCTTTTTGCCTTTCAGATAATCCAGATATTGCGATATCTGATCGGCGCCGGTGACGGGGCCTTTGGTTTTCAGCAAGTCTTCCGGGGAGGTGGACAGCGAATCGGCCATGGCCGGACTTTTCTGGGACGTGGAATTGACGCAGTTGCTGTTGAGGCTTATCGCCGCTGTAAGGCTTAGTGCTAATGCTATGGTTTTCATGGGATCAGGAATTGACTGACTAAAATAGGCTTTTTAATGCCACGAAGACACGAATTTTCACGAATTCATGCCTTCGCAGTCATAAAGTCAAAACAGGTTCATCTGCCCGGCCCACATAAATTGGGAAGTATCCAGCGGTGGCAACTCCCGGCCTGCGAGATATTTCCTGCACGAATGCTCATGCAATTGGCGGATATGCTCTGCGAAATTCCCCTCTCCTACCATCCTGATCCCGAAGCGTGAATCGTTCACCACCCCTCCGTGGCATTCCTTGATCTGGTTCAGGACCTTTGCCGCCCGGTCGGGGAAATGATGGTGGATCCACTCTTCGAACAATGCGGAGATCGCGCCATTCAGCCGCACCACCGTGTAATGCGACCATAATGCGCCATTCTCGGCAATGGCCTGTATGAGCGCAGGGATCTCCTGGTCGTTCAGCCCGGGGATGATCGGCGCGGTCATGACGCCGGTGGGTATGCCGGCTTCGCTTAATGTTTTGAGTACTTGCAAACGTCTTTTACCGGTAACTGTACGTGGCTCCAAGGCGCTTCGCAGCTCTTCGTTGAGCGAGGTGATCGACAACGCCGCATGGACAAGGTTCAGTTTGGCCATTTTTTCCAGCACGTCCAGATCGCGCAGGATCAATGCATTCTTGGTGAGGATACTTACCGGGTTACGATAGCGCAGGCATATTTCCAGTAACTGCCGCGTCAACCGGTATTTTTTCTCGCCCGGCTGGTAGCAATCGGTGTTTCCGGAGATATGGATCTGGTGCGGCACCCATTTTTTAGAATTGAAAAGCTTTTCGAGCAGTTGCGGAGCATTCTTTTTTACTACAATTTTTGTCTCAAAATCCAGCCCCGCCGAAAACCCCCAATACTCGTGCGAATTGCGTGCATAGCAATAGATGCAGCCGTGTTCGCAGCCGCGATAAGGGTTAATGGAATGAAAATTAGGTAAATCGGGACTGTCCGAGATGCTCATGAGCGTCTTGGACTCCTCTTCGATGAATTGTGTTTTGGGGTTTACCTCCTGGTCTTCCCACTGCTGCCAGTCCTCGGAGGTGTACTCGATCTCGTGCTTGAAGAATTTGTTGGGCGTGTTGATAGCAGCCCCGCGCCCGCGTGCCCGGTTGTCCATTGTTTTCCAGTTATGTTGATGAAGTTATGAAGTATGCTAACGAAGGTGTGTGTTGTCGCGCTTCGACCGCCGGGCGGCCCCGTTCGCTCAGCGTGACTGTTACGCTGAGCGGACAATTGTCATCCTGAGCGCAGTCGAAGGATAAATACGATGACGTTGTCGCATCCGCTTCGACCGTCGGGCGGCCCCGTCCGCTCAGCGTGACATATTACTTAATATACCTGAAATCCTCGTCTCCTTTCAGCGAGAGCAGGACGTCGTACATCAGTTGTATTACATTCTGCACATCCTCTTTGGAAACCATTTCCACGGTGGTATGCATGTATTTCAATGGTAATGAGATCAACGCGGATGCGACGCCTTCTGTTGAATAGGCAAACGAATCCGTATCGGTTCCCGTCGAGCGGCTTACTGCCTGGCGCTGGAACGGAATATTTTTCTCGTCAGCGACACGGATCAGCAGGTCGCGTACATTGTTTTGTACCGCCGGGCCGTAGCAGATTACCGGTCCGCCCCCGCATTTCAGGTCGCCCTGCTCTTTTTTGTTGTACATCGGCGACTGCGTGTCGTGCGTCACGTCGGTGCAGATCGCCAGATCCGGCTTCAATCTCCGGGAAATCATTTCCGCACCGCGCAGGCCGATCTCTTCCTGCACCGCATTCACCACATACAAAGTAAACGGCAGCTTCACATTGTTCTCGTGCAGCATACGCGCTACCTCCGCGATCATGTACCCGCCCATGCGGTTGTCGAGCGCGCGGCCGAGGTAATACTTGTCGTTGAGCTCATCCAGGCCGTCTGCGAATGTCACAACTGTTCCGACATGAATGCCCATTTCCAGCACCTCTTCCTTTTTGGCAGCACCCACATCGATGAAAAGTTCGTGCACTTTGGGCACCTGGTCTTTGGCAACGTCCCGTACGTGGATCGCCGGCCATCCGAAGACACCTTTCACCACGCCTTTGGCCGTATGCAGGTTCACACGCATGGAAGGCGCAATAGCCGCATCCGACCCGCCATTGCGGCGAACGTGGATGTAGCCATCCTCCGAAATGTAGTTCACAAACCACGAAATCTCGTCGGAATGCGCCTCGATCACCACTTTGTAATCCTGGCCGGGGCCAATCACGCCGACAGCTGTTCCGTAGACATCGATAATCTGTTCTTCAATATAAGGCTTGATATAGTCGAGCCATATCTGCTGACCGGTCGATTCAAAGCCGGTTGGCGAAGCATTGTTCAGGTATTTATAAAGAAACTCTGAGCTTTGATCTGACATACTTTTAATTTAAATAACGACTAAAACTGCATTCTCAAAGGTACTTCCACCACGCACAAAAACGACGTTTCCGCAGGTAACCGAGGTCGCGCTCATGGGTGTAGGCTTCCTTTTCAAACGAAATATGAAGATATGCTAAATAATGATTTCTGAATTGTACGAATCGGATTAAATATTCTATCAGATACCATACGTAAAAGATAACCAGCCCTAGTTCAAGCTGTTGCTTCAAATGAATGCGTTCATGATTCAGAAAGTACCGCGAAGGCAATTTTCGCTTCGAAAGAATGAACGGGAAAAGCGCCATGCCATCGACCCAGAGGGAAGGAATGTTGAGCAGGAAGCCTTTGATACGCATAGCGGTGCGGTCGTTTCGGGGGTAGTCTGCGGTCCATCGTGATGGTCCTGAATTTACCACAAAAAAGTTGGGTTGCGAAACATAGCTTGTTCCGCAACCCAACCGGCAAGATCTATATCGAATTATTCTCCGCTGAAACGGCTGATATCGAGCACTTCGAACTCCATCATTCCGGCCGGAACTTTGATTTCTGTCGTTTCACCCACTTTTTTACCCAAAAGCCCTTTGCCGATCGGCGAACCTACGGAGATCTTGCCTGTTTTCAGGTCAGCTTCTTCTTCCGACACCAGGGTATAGGTTACTTCCATTCCATTCTTACGGTTTTTAATCTTCACTTTGGAAAGGACCGAAACCTGGGAAGTATCCATGGACGACTCGTCGATTACGCGTGCGTTCGACAGGATTTCTTCGAGTTTGGCGATTTTCATTTCATGCATGCCCTGTGCGTCCTTGGCCGCGTCGTATTCTGCATTTTCACTTAAATCACCTTTATCCCGCGCTTCTGCAATTTGTCGTGCAATCTCCGTGCGGCCTTTGGTTTTCATCTCATTCAGCTCATTCCTCAGCTTGTTTAGTCCTTCTTCCGTATAGTATGAAATTTTAGCCATGACCTTTATTTAGTTTATAGTCTTTTAATTTTTGAGATTCTGCATAAAAAAAAAGAACGGCTCAAAGACCGCTCTACAGGAGTATTGTACACTCTCGTAGAAGGCTAGAAGACCTTTTCTTTTCGGTTGATATATGATTTTGTGTTCACCATAATTTTCTGTTAAGAACGACAAAATTAACAATATTTGTGAATGGTAACACCATTTTTATCCAAAAGCGGCATCTGATATGTCAAAACCGTTGAGAATTATTTTTATGGGGACGCCCGATTTTGCAGTCCCAAGTTTACAAAGTCTGGTCGAAAGCAATTCTAATGTTGTGGCCGTTGTAACTGTTCCCGACAAGCCTGCGGGCCGGGGTCAGAAGCAGACCGCCTCTCCCGTCAAGGTGTATGCGGAGTCGCAGGGAATCCCTGTTTTACAACCCGAAAAACTAAAAAATCCGGACTTTCTTGAAGAACTCAAATCCTATAACGCCGACCTGCAGGTGGTCGTTGCATTCAGGATGCTTCCGGAAGTAGTGTGGAGTATGCCGGCGAAGGGGACTTTCAACCTGCACAGTTCGCTGTTGCCCCAATACCGCGGTGCGGCGCCCATCAACTGGGCGGTCATTAATGGCGAAACCGAAACCGGCGTCACCACCTTCTTCATCGAAAAAGACATTGACACGGGCAAGATCATTTTCCAGGACAAGGAGCCTATTTCACCCGAAGACAACGCCGGTACATTATATGAACGCCTGATGCGGAAAGGAGCCAATCTGGTAGTAAGGACTGTCAATGCCATCCAGGAAGGCAGCTACCCGCAGGAGCCCCAACCGGAGCCCGCCGACATTAAATCGGCCCCGAAAATCTTCCGCGAAACCTGCGAAATCGACTGGAACAGGCCCGCGATCGAAATTCACAACTTCGTCCGGGGCCTATCGCCCTACCCGGCAGCGTGGACTACCCTGAACGGGCTATCGTGTAAGATATTTAAAACAAAAATTGTAGACTTCGAAGACAACGCCCAATCCGGCGAGTACCTTTCTGATGGTAAGTCGTACCTGCATTTCCGCACCGGCGACGGCTGGCTGGCTGTCGAAGAATTGCAGATTGAAGGAAAGAAGCGGATGGCGGTCGGGGATTTTTTGCGGGGGTATAAATTGTAAATCAAGAAAATGCATATCTCAATCATAGTAGCCGCCGCCGAGAATGGGGCGATCGGAAAGGATAACCAGCTCCTCTGGCGATTGCCGGACGACTTGAAACGCTTTAAGCAACTTACGTTAGGCCACCCGATGATTATGGGGCGGAAGACATTTGAATCTATCGGAAAACCGCTGCCCGGGCGGACCTCCATTGTGATCACGCGAAGCGCCGATTTTGCGTTTGAAGGCGTGGTGGTCGTGCATTCGTTGGAGGAAGCCCTGAAAAAAGCGGAAGAGCTTGACGGCGAAGAAGCTTGCATTGTCGGCGGTGGAGAGATTTACAGACAGTCACAGGCTATCGCCACCCATATTTACCTCACCAAAGTGCATACCGAAATCGAAGGCGATACTTTCTTTGAAATAGATGACCCTGGCGCATGGAATGAAACAGAAAGAATCTTCCACGGGCCTGACGAACGTCATTTTTTTCCATTTGAATTTATAAATTATATTAAAAAAGCTGATAAATAAGTACTTTTGTGCCCCGTAACCCATAGTGACTCAATGAAAGTACAAGAGTAGAATGCAAGTAGAAGTTGACACCCTTACCATTGAATTAAGCACCTTACCATTCGATAATCGACCGGTATTTATCACTGGTAATTTCTGTAAGTGGCTCCCCGACCTGGAAGAGTACCGCATGACGAGCGTAGGTCCGGGTAATTACCGTTTCCAATTCCCGGAAGATGCCGAATTGCCCGATCCTATCGAATATAAATACACCCGCGGCGGCTGGAACCAGGTGGAGCTCGACCGCGCAGGAAAGCCCTACGGCAACCGGTTCATCAAAGCCGGCGAAACCCTCGTGAAAGACAATGTTCTCCGCTGGCAAACCGATATTTCAGCCAAAACCGATCTTTCCCCAATTTTGGAAACAGTTTCGGAAGCATTTGAAATAACACATTTCAGCCGTACCCGCCGCGTGCGCGTACTGCTCCCGCACGATTACTACGAAATTCCCGACCAGCGCTATCCGGTACTTTATATGACCGACGGCCAGAACCTGTTTGGCGAAGGCTCCGAATACGGCAACTGGGAAATAGACAAAAGCCTCGCCGAGCTGGCGAAAGCGCATAAGGCGGGTGTGATCATCGTCGCGGTCGACCATGGCGAGGAGGACCGTGTGCAGGAACTTTCCCCTTATGATAATACCAAGCTGGGCAAAGGGCATGGAGCCAAATTCCTGCAATTCATCGCTGGGCCGCTAAAAACGCACATCGACACCAACTACCGCACGAAAACCGACCGGCTGAACACCGGTATCGGCGGCAGTTCCGTCGGCGGTTTGCTCAGCATTTATGCCGCGCTGATGTTCCCGCAGACGTTCGGGAAGTTCATGGTGTTCTCACCGGCACTCTGGATTTCAGAGAAAATTTACTTCGACACCGTGCATTTCTTCGAGCCGTTCGAGACGCGCATTTACCTGTACGCCGGCGGCAAGGAAGGCGCCCATATGATCCCGAATGTGGCAAAACTCAGGGAAACACTGGAAACGCAAAGCTTTGGTTACAGCCGCGTGAAGATCAAATCGTCCGTCGACGCCAGAGGCGAGCACGAAGAAAAGCAATGGAGCAAAGAATTCCCGAAAGCTTTCGAGTGGTTGTTTTTTGAATGAAAGAGAATAAGGGAAGAAAGGGAGGAAGGAGGAAGGGGAGAATGGAAGTCTTAAAAAGACCTTCCTCCCCTTCCTCCTTCCTCCCTTTCTTCCTTCCTCCCTTTTCTCCTTTTTAAAGAATATACTGACTCAAATCCCGGTTCTTCACCAGGGCTGAGAGCCGTTCCTGCACCATTTCGGCCGTGATGGCTATGTGAGAGCCGTCGCCGATGACGTCCGGAATATCGAACATGAAGTCATTGAGGAGCAGGCTCATGACGGTTTGGAGGCGGCGGGCACCGATGTTTTCTACTTCACTGTTCACTTCGAATGCAATGCGGGCGATCTCGCGTAATGCACCGTCTTCGAATACCAGCTCCACGCCCTCGGATTCCAGCATAGCGCTGTACTGCTTCGTCAATGCATTTTTGGGCGCTTTCAGGATTTGGTAGAAATCGCTTTCTGTAAGACTGTTGAGTTCTACACGGATCGGAAAACGGCCTTGGAGCTCGGGAATGAGGTCGGATGGCTTGGAAACGTGGAATGCGCCGGCTGCGATGAAGAGAATATGGTCTGTCTGGATGACGCCGTGCTTGGTATTTACCGAGCTACCTTCAACGATCGGCAGCAAATCGCGCTGCACACCTTCGCGGCTGACATCGGGGCCGCTTCCTCCGGAGCGGCTGGATGCTACCTTGTCGATCTCGTCGATAAAGATGATACCCAGGTTTTCGGCCTTTTGAATGGCTTCGAGCTTTACCTCGTCCATATCGATGAGCTTGGACGCTTCTTCGTCCAGCAGCAGCTTGCGCGCTTCCTCGACGGTTACCTTGCGTTTTTTACCCCGGCGCGGCATCATATTGCCGATCATTTCCTGGATGTTCATCATCGAAACATCATCGACAGCACCACCGATCATGCCAACATTCGGCGTTTGGTTTTGTTGTATTTCAATTTCAATTTTCCGGCTATCGAGCTCGCCATTTCGGATCTTCTCGCGGAAGCGCTCGCGGGTGCGTTGGTTCAGCTCGGCATCGCTCTGGGGCATTTCCTCGGAACCGTTGTCGATCAGCGGTTTCGTCGGGCCGGAACCATGGACGGGTGGGATCAATGCATCGAGGATAATATCTTCAACAGCCTGTTCGGCCTTCATCTTCACTTCTTCCTTTTTCTGCATCCGCACCATGCCGACCGCCTGCTCCACGAGGTCGCGGACCATGCTTTCGACGTCACGGCCCACGTAGCCCACCTCCGTAAACTTGGAAGCTTCGACTTTCACGAAGGGCGCATCGGCGATTTTGGCCAGGCGGCGGGCGATTTCGGTTTTACCGACGCCCGTTGCTCCGATCATTAATATGTTGTTAGGGATAATTTCCCGCTGAATGTCCTCCGGGCTGTTCATGCGCCTCCACCGGTTCCGCAATGCGATCGCCACGTTTCGCTTTGCGTCATTTTGTCCGATGATATATTGGTCAAGTTCGAAAACGATCTGACGCGGTGTAAGGCGATTAAGGTGTTCTGTCATTTTGATTGCTATGGATTCAAAACTTAACAATAAAAAGAATTATGCCGGTACAAAATGGCAGGAAACCTGCCGTTGGGAAATCTTTGGCTCCTTTACTTTTTGTTATCTGCCCTTCGATTACTTTTGTTCCTGCGTTGCACATTCCAGATCCAATATAAAAAAGAATTATCCCCAACATGAAAAAAATCCTGTCCTGCCTTTTTACCCTTATTGCCGCAGTGCAATTATCCTACGGGCAAGGTACTGCCAATCTCGTCGATTATGTGAACCCGCTGATGGGAACGCAATCGAAATTCAGTTTGTCGGCCGGTAACACCAATCCGGCCATTGCCCTGCCCTGGGGAATGAACTTCTGGATGCCCCAAACCGGCAAAATGGGCGACGGTTGGGCTTATATGTACGATGCCGAAAAGATCAGGGGTTTCAAGCAAACCCACCAGCCGAGCCCGTGGATCAACGACTACGGCCAGTTTGCGATCATGCCGGTAACGGGCAAGCTGAAAATCGACGAGGAAAGCCGCGCAAGCTGGTTCTCCCACAAAGCCGAAACCGTGAAGCCGCATTATTATAAGGTATACCTCGCAGATCACGACGTGACGACCGAGATCACCCCGACCGAACGAGCTGCGCAATTCCGCATTACTTTCCCGAAAGCCGACACTTCCTATGTGCTTCTCGACGCATTCGACAGGGGTTCTTATGTTAAAGTCCTTCCCAAGGAGCGCAAGATCATTGGTTATACTACTAAAAACAGCGGTGGTGTACCGGCGAACTTCAAAAACTACTTTGTACTCGTTTTTGACAAACCATTCACATTCTCCTCTGCTTTCCACGGCAAAACACTTGCGAAGGACACGCTGGAACTGAGTGCCGCACATGTGGGGGCAGTTGTTGGTTTTAAAACTAAAAGAGGCGAGCAGGTGAATATCAAGGTAGCGTCCTCCTTCATCAGCCCCGAACAAGCCGAGCTGAACCTGGAACGCGAACTGGGAAAAGATTCTTTCGACGAAACGATGGCAAAGGGCGAAAAGGCATGGAATGCCGAACTTTCACGCATTCAAGTGGAAGGCGACAATATCGATCAGATCCGCACATTCTATTCGTGCCTTTACCGCGTGCTGCTGTTCCCAAGGACGTTTTACGAAATGGACAAGGCCAACAAAGTCGTGCATTACAGCCCTTACAATGGCGAAGTTCGTCCGGGTTATATGTTCACCGACAACGGTTTCTGGGACACTTTCCGCGCCGTGTTCCCTTTCTTTACCTTGATGTACCCGACCTTGAACTCGCACATCATGGAAGGGCTTGCGAATGCCTACGACGAGAGCGGCTTCCTCCCGGAATGGGCCAGCCCCGGCCACCGCGATTGTATGATCGGCTCCAACTCGGCTTCGCTGATTGCGGATTCGTATGTTAAAGGGATCCGTGGTTATGACATCAATAAATTATATGAAGCCATTCTCAAAAACACCCAAAATGCAGGGCCGGTAAGCTCAGTCGGCCGTTTTGGACATGAATACTACAATGAACTCGGCTATGTTCCCTATGATGTCAAAATCAATGAGAATGCTGCCCGGACGCTGGAATACGCCTATGCCGATTTCTGTATAGCGCAATTAGGCAAAGAGTTGAAAAAGCCGCAGTCGGAAGTTGATTTGTATTTAAAAAGAAGCCAGAACTATAAAAACCTGTTCGACCCGGAGACGAAATGGATGCGCGGCAAGAACAAGGACGGCAAGTTCCAGTCGCCTTTCAATCCCTTCAAATGGGGCGATGCATTTACCGAGGGCAACAGCATTCACTATACCTGGTCGGTGTTCCAGGATGTGAAAGGGTTGATCAACCTGGTGGGCGGTCGCGAAGCATTTGTGCAGAAACTGGATACTGTTTTCACATTGCCGCCCGTATTCGACGACAGCTACTACGGCTTCCCGATCCACGAAATCCGTGAAATGCAGATCATGAATATGGGTAACTACGCCCACGGCAACCAGCCGATCCAGCACATGATTTACCTGTACAACTACGCAGGCGCCCCCGATAAGGCGCAGTACTGGACGCGCCAGGTTATGAAAAGACTTTATCAGGCGACGCCGGACGGCTACTGCGGCGATGAAGACAACGGTCAGACCTCGGCCTGGTACGTTTTCTCTTCGCTTGGTTTCTACCCGGTTACGCCCGGCACCACGCAATACGTGATCGGCTCGCCGCTGTTCAAAAAGGCGACGTTGACCATGGAAGACGGCAAGAAATTCACCGTCGAGGCGCCGGCCAGCAGCGAAAGCAACCTGTACATTCAAGGCGCGAAGCTGAATGGTAAGTCTTATGACAAGACATACCTCGAACATGCCGATATCCAGAAAGGCGGAAACGTGCAGTTCGACCTTACCGGCAAGCCTTCGAAAAGCTGGGGAACGAAGCCGGAAGCAGTTCCATTCTCGTTGACCAAATAGACATGATAGCGCAAAGCTCTTGCTTTGCGCGACCTATTCGCAGGCCTCCGGCCGGTCTTGCATGTATGGCCGGCCAGAGGCCT
>CBIHPQ010000056.1:0-21352 GCA_966211825.1 uncultured Dyadobacter sp.
AATCAACTTACACTGATGAGAATGGTGACTATGAGATTGCTCTGGAAGTCCCTAGGAAGTTTGGTCAGATTAATGTCATAATCCCGTATGGCGACTACAATCCAAAGTTTGGAAAAATATACCGTCAGGCAACGGATATAAGGGGTCAGAGCCGTCCGATGATCGGCAAGAAAACACAATGGGATTTTAAGTTAGAACCTAAATAATTTTGAATGCATTTCCATATGTGGAGACCTAGCTTCATCCGATCTATCAATGTTCTCCCTCTTGATCATTCATCGTTTGCCGTTCGTTCATTGCGGCGTGCCGGGAAGAAAATAAAGCTTTGTTTTGAAGAAATTTACCATTCGCAGTAAATACACTGACGCTATGAAAAAGATATCCAATGCTGTGAAATATAGCGATCTGTCTCACCTTTTGTTCGCATTATTGGCATCGCTAACTTCCTGCTGGTTCGATCAGACCACGCATGTTTACGGAAAGGTGGTTGACCAAAATCAACAGCTGGTCGAAAGTATTGGAAGAAAAAAACAGTTGGATTTGAGCCAGAAATCAAATAATTTAAACAATGCACGCAATGGGACACCTATTTAAACACTTGAATTTCACTCATCGTGCGGCGGCTTTATTAATGCTGCTATGCTCCTGCAATGGAGATCGAACGACGATTGTATTTGGTAGGGTTGTAGATCAGAATCAACAGCCAGTGGATAGTATTATGATTCTGGTTACCGGATCTAAATCTTTCCACTCGATACCCCTCACACAAACCTTTTCAGGAAAGGACGGCGAATATCTCATCAATATAGATGTAGACAAAAAATATAGCATGTTGAATTCCTTCATTCCTCCTTCTTCATTTGACAACCCAAAATTCTATACCCAATACAAAGTTTCAAAAACGTTCAAGAATGGACAACAAATGAATACTTGTTGCTTTGCTGACATCGGCGAGAAAACACGATGGGATTTTGAGCTAGCGCCTAAGTAAAATTTAATTCACCTTAAATGCATACACAATGACACATTTAAAAAAATGTGACACAGGAAAGCTATGCCTGGTCCTGACGTCATTCCTATTCCCTTATTCTTTCGTTTTAGCACAGGATTATCAAGTTGTGCGGCAGAAAGCGCTTGACAAGCTTGATCTCACCGGTCTTAAAAATGTGCTCTTTATGAACGCCGCCGTTACCACCCCCACCGAGATCAGGTATATTAAAAGCTTCTCTTCGGGATCACTCGGCAAAGCGAGATCCGTGTCTGCCGAAGAATGGCATAATTTGTATGAACGTTTGTACGATGCAGATATGCGAACAGAGGAGCAGCACATGCCTACTCTGGAAGCGATGATTGAGACAAATCCATCGAAACTTACCCGTCAAGACACCGTACCAATAGGCATCATGGACATGAAAGCTATTTATCTTACTGATAAGCAGTTACGAGCTAACGAAACCCAAAAGTTAGCCAGAAAACCAATCGACTTTTCGTCGTATGAACAATTTGATATCGTGTATGCCGGTGCTTTACAACAAGATGTCTATCAGGCCGATGTATGGTTCAAAATCGACCAGAAATACCTCATTACAAACCACCCAACGAACGTAAATCGAACAGCTTTCAATTTTGGTGACGGACAGGGATTCAAAGAGTGTTCAATTGGTGAACAACTAGTCCATCATCGTTTTAGTACAACAGGCAAACATGCAATTACCATCAGACTTACAAATGAATCCAGGAGCTACGAATTTGAAACGTATGTGGATGTTCGTCAACTTGACCGGATCCCACCTGCAATGGAATTCCATGTTTCAGCTGCTGCGGTCATCGCGGATTCATTAGTTAAAAACGCGCGAACGCTGGTCATAGGCGCAAGTATTAGAGTAATAACCGGATGTGACGCTATTCTCGATAAACCGGTAATTATTGCAGAAGGATTTGATATGGGTAACGATTTCAATCTCGATGCGCTAGAAACCACATTTAGGACACGCTTGCAGCAATGGTTAAGCGAAGGATACGATCTCATACTAGTAGATTATGACGACGCGAGAGCGGCGATAGAAAATAATGCACAAGTGATGAAGGCAGTTATACAGCAGGTGAATTCCATCAAACAGGGCAATATTGATAATGTCGTTATAGGTGCCAGTATGAGCGGACTTGTTGCCAGATATGCAATCCGCAAGATGGAGGTCGACGGTATCCAGCATCATGTAAAACTGTTAATATGTTTTGACACGCCACATCAGGGTGCCAATGTTCCTGTTGGTATGACCCAGCTTCTTTGGGAATCCAGTCCTACCCTTCTGACTCAGGTTATTCTGAAATTTTTTGCAAAAGGATGGCGCAACTATTATGATGCAATGACAACTCCTGCTGCTTCCCAAATGCTTATGCATTGGGGCGGGACTGTGGCCGGAGGTATTGGATCGAAATCACCGGCTTTTGACGCCTTTCGAACCAATCTCAACAATCTCGGAAATGGCGGTTATCCTCTGAATTGCCGAAATATTGCAGTGATCAATGGGAGTATGATTGCGCAAGAAAACGATCAATTATCTGGATATAACTATGGAAGTAGAATATTAAGAAGCTGGACACCTTTCGGCTTGCAAAATAGTAACATTGACGTGCACACAAATCTGCCTAATCAAAATACCAATGTTTGTCGATTTGCAACATGGGGAATATTTGCTAAACGGCTTGGCGTTGCGCTTAACTACAACAGCCCATTTAACGACGACTTTTTGCCAGGAGGCATCACGTTGTATGCTGTTCCAAACAAGCTATTTTCAAAAACAGCCTCTTTCCCATTCTGCTTCGTTCCAACGTTTAGCTCCATTGACTACTCCGGGCCAGTAAATACACAAAATCAGCGAAAATTGCTGGATGTAAATGCTGTAAATGCCGTGAACGGCCCTGCAAGGCAGACGCCGTTTGCACAGATTTATGGTAGAAATGAAAACAGCGACCACATTAACGCAGGCTTTCTCGACTGGACGCTCATCGGCCAATCCGAAAACCTCCTCGCAGGCGGCACAACCTGCCCGCCACTACCCCTCCCACCTCAACCGACCATTTCCGTCTACAACGTCTGCTATCCATTCGACCAAAGCCGGGTTACGGAGGGAAATACGGCCAATATTTCGGTGTCCCTTGCAACGCCGTCGGGTGGGCAGTACATTCACAACTGGCTGATACTTCCCACACAACAGGCCTTCACAACGACTGGTGACCAGATCACATTTCAGGCTGAACAGCCGGGTCAATATCAGGTAATCTGCACCCGGACCTATCCGAACCGCCGCGACCTCGAATCAAAGCATGAAGTGACCTTCACGGTAACTATTTGCGGCGATCCGCTGGATGTGCCGGAAAATCCTCAGATTCCTCCGCAGGTCGATCCGGATATCAGCATCTTGGACATTTGGGAAGATGATTTTCTGCTTACCACCCCCCAGCCGGATTCATCCGCCGTATTCGCGCATTATGAAGGCACATTGCCTGCGGTTCTATATGCATCGAAAGCCAACGAAACCTTCGTACCGGCAAGCGAGCTGGAAGCGGCGGGAATGTTTCCCGAATTTGCCCAGCTGTTTGCAGAACAGGACCCACGTGACCCTTTGCCTGTTACACTAACCGCATTCACGGCCACACAGGAGAGCAACTCGAACGTTTTGACCTGGACTACCACCAATGAAATTAATAGTGACCATTTTGAAATACAATGGAGCCCTGACGCGAAGTCCTGGGAAAAAATCGGCGAGGTCGATTGTCAAAAAACAGAGGCGACCGTCCTGCATTATGCATTCACTGACCCTGAAATCCGAGATGTAACATCGTATTACCGGTTGAAAATGGTCGACACGGATAACTCATTTGCTTACAGTCACATTTGTACGATCGAATCCGAGCGTTTTGGGATGATAGCGTTTCCAAACCCGCTCGAAGCAGGAAAACCACTTACATTCTTAACCGCAAACAAAACAATCGGAAAGCTTACATTCTTTGACTTGTCGGGAAAAATCGTACTCGAATCAACCGGGGTGCCGACCACGGCCAAACTGCATTCGTTACCTACGGGCCGATACCTGATAAAGGCCGTATTTACTGATGAAACAACAGCCAGTCAGCTAATTATCAAGCGCTAACATCTGCTCAGGGCCTTCCATTCACGATATGGCAAACATATCGGACGAGCATTAAAGTGGCGCTTATATTCAAATTTCCTGCAACTAATTGACAAATTTCTGCGAAATGGACGTTAACGAGGGAACAGACTGCGCCAGTTTCGAAACGGTTTAACCCTTGTTTTCGGCAGTTCATCACATTGGCGTTCTGTATGTTGGTTCTTCAACATTAATTTAGAGCATGTTTCATCCATTGGAAGCAAGTCTTCCGGAACATTAACTTCATTTAGCCATGAGTACAATTGAAATTGAACAAGAACAGGAAATTAGTCCCATGAACATTATCCGGATCGGAACAGGGTTCTGGTCTGCAAAACCGTTGCTGACGGCCGTGAGGCTGGGCCTCTTTACCGAGCTCGCCGACGGCCCGCTGTTCGTATCCGAAATCCGGCAAAAGCTGGGCCTGCAAAGCCACAGCTCCCTCGACTTCCTCGACAAGCTCGTAACCTGGGGCATTATCGAGCGCCACGGCAAGGGTTTCACTGCCATTTATTGCAACTCGCCCGAAGCCGATACATTCCTCAACCGCCGCAAGCCCGATTACCTGGGTAATGTGCTGGAAATGGTGAATGATGAAAAATCATCGTTGGCCGGTAGCCTGAAAGAAGTTGTCAGCGAATCCGGTGTCCGGAATTCCTGGGATCTGAACAGGCTGTTTACAATGGTGGCGTAGCAAATTATATCCATGCATGGGAGCGGCTTCTACCGCTCCCGCAATTTTCGTAATGCTTCCCTGAGTTCCGGCGTCCAGGTGGCTTCGATGCGATGTGTTTTCTCCCTGGCTGCTTTCCAAAGTTCCGGATAACGCTGCTTCAATTCCTCATCGGTTATCCAATTATCGGCAACATTTCCTTCGTTGTTGACATTCGTTTCCATCTGCTATTTGATTTAAAAATTCATCATAAAATCACTCATTCTTTATTGTTATTACGAAGCCCTGATACGTTCGCCCTTTCTGAAAAGTTTCCAGGCCATCATCACCTAGTCCATATATTTCGAAATATCTCCCAAGATCATCTATTTCCCGTGCAATGGCAATCTGATACAACCGTGTACGGGCTGGTGTATTTCCTTCGATGATGATCTCCGCTTCCGGAAAATCGCTGAGAAAAAAAGCAATCGCTTTTGCTACGGTCGACAATACAAATTCTGCATTGTTTCTACCTCCTCTTCTATTTACATCGATACTTCCATCGTACTGTAAATCGCCTAACAGAACGGAATATGAATCCGGATAAGATGCGGGCGAGAACAGGATAATTTTATCCATCACTTTGTCACGTGCACTGGAAAAGCTAAAAATTCTACCTGAATTATCTAATACGTATTGGTACAAAGACCTGTCCATTGAAAAGGATGCTTGCTCACCCTCAATTTGTAACAGCCGATCAACCTGATTGCAATCCGATGACCACGCGGCCAAAACAGATTAGCAAGCGCTGCCCGGCAACAACGAATGATCAAAAAAACCGCATTTCGTCCTTTCAAACCAACACCTTATCAATCCGATTTGCGCTGCCCTGTTTCCCCGCCTTACATTTGAAATACAAACTTCCAATCCCAATCCCTATGCCTTCTTACCAGCTTTCTGTTAATGGAAAAGCCCATACCGTCAAGGCCGATGAGCAAATGCCGCTGCTTTGGGTGATCCGTGATTTGATTGGACTTACGGGCACCAAATACGGGTGCGGGATCGGGCAGTGCGGGGCTTGTACGGTGCATTTGAATGGTGCGCCGGTGCGGTCTTGCTCTTTTCCTGTGTCAGCAGTGGGCGAGCAAGCGGTAACAACGATCGAAGGGCTTTCAAACGATAATTCGCACCCTGTCCAACGCGCCTGGATCGCCGAGCAGGTGCCGCAATGTGGTTACTGCCAAAGCGGACAAATTATGTCGGCTGTTGCATTGCTCGCCGATAATGCCAACCCCGACGATGCGGCTATCAATGCCGCGATGAACGGAAATATATGCCGGTGCGGGACCTACCCCCGCATTCGCAAGGCGATCAAAACCGCCGCGGGCTATTCGCACTAACCCTCTCTTATGGACACACAAGACATTTCCAGACGTGATTTTCTCCGGCAAGCCGCCTGGTCGGGTGCGGCGCTGACGCTTGCTGCATACGTACCGGCAGTCGGGCAAATGCTTCCTGAGATCGTCAATCCGGTAACAACCGGGATGGCGGCCGGAACCGAGCTGATGTCCTGGATCTCCATCGCTCCGACGGGCATTGTGACGCTGTTCTGCAACCGCTCCGAAATGGGCCAGGGCACTTTTCAGGCACTTCCTCAAATGCTGGCAGAAGAACTGGAAGTGCGGATGGACGATATCCAGATCGTATTTGCACCGGCTAATCCCGAAAAATATGGCCCGCAGCCCCAGGAGGGTAGTTTTTCCGTACGCGGATGGGCGCCCCGGCTGCTACGCACAGGCGCCTGCGCACGCGAAATGCTGATCGAAGCGGCGGCCAATGAATGGAATGTGCCGAGAGACGACTGCTATGCCGAAAACGGAGCCGTCTTCCACAGCATAACACAAAAGAAACTAACCTATGGAGCCCTGGCGGAGAAGGCGGCCAAACTTAAACCGCCCACAGAAGTTGTGCTGAAAAAGCGGGCCGATTACAAGATCATCGGCAAACCGCTTCCGCGCAAAGATATTCCATTGAAAACCAATGGCTCAGCCATTTTTGGGTTGGACAAAAAACTGCCGGGCATGCAATATGCCGTGGTAGAGCGCAGCAAACGGTTCAGGGAAACCGTCAAAAGCTTCGATGATTCGGAAACAAGGAAAGTAGCAGGCGTCACACATGTTTTTAAAGTAAACAGACCAATATTTTCTCAATATTGTGAAGGAGTGGCCGTCGTGGCCGATTCACTTTGGGCTGCTATGCAAGGACGCAAGGCATTGAAAGTACATTGGAATGATCCCGAATTCGAACTTCCATCCACGGCTTCGCTCGAAAGTCAAATGCGGGAAAACCTGCAAAAGATAGGGTCCCAATCGCAATTTGAAAGCGAGTACAATCCATGCACTCAAAAGCTGGAAGCTATGTACGAAACACCCTACCAGTCGCACAGCTGCATGGAGCCGCTCAACTGCATTGCCGACGTGCGTGCCGGCAGCATCGAAATTTGGGGACCCATACAGGAAGCTAACTGGATCCAGGCTGACCTGAGCCAGCGGTTCAACGTTCCGATCGAACGCGTAACGGTGCACATGACCTTCCTCGGAGGCGGTTTCGGCAGGAAGGGCTTCCCCGATTACCCTTATGAGGCCGCATTAATTTCCAAAGAGATACAGGCACCCGTGCAGGTGGTATGGACGCGGGAGGACGATATGACCGCCGGCCCATTCCGTCCGGGTGCTTCCTACGCATTGAAAGGCGGGCTGAATACCGATGGCCATATCCATGCATTTCAGGCCAAAACAGCCACCCAATGGATCGGCCAGGAATGGTCGACCGCACAACCTGCCGCGCCGGAAACAGCCGGGCACAATACAGGCGATTTCGAAGGGCTATTACATCCTTACCGGCAAGGAATCCCGCATTACAGCTTCGGCGGCGCGGGAACGCACTCGCCCATACCCGTAATGTGGTGGCGCTCCGTATATGCATCCACGAACGGGTTCGCTTGCGAGAGCTTTATAGACGAGCTGGCGCATTTGGCAGGCAAAGACCCGCTCGCATTCCGACGAGAACATCTGCCTAACCCAAGGTACCAGGCGTTGATCGACCGGATGGCAGAACTGACCCAATGGCAATCCCGGGGCAAAAACCAGGGCTGGGGCGTTGCATTCACCGAATGCTTCACCGGCATTTGCGGCCACGCCGTGAAAGTGGTGCGTAATGCCGAAGGAAAAGTCAGGATTGAAAAAGTGGTTGCGCTGATGGATTGCGGATGGTATGTTAACCCGGACATTATCCGCGCCCAGGTCGAGGGAAGTATCGTGATGGCGCTGGGCGCGGCCACGATCCACGCAACGACATTCGAAGACGGGAAGGCAGTCCAGCAGAATTTCGACACTTACCCCATGCCGCGCATTACGGACATCCCGCCGATTGAAGTACACATTATGGAAAACGACGAGAAACCCTGCGGCGTGGGGGAGCCGGGGCTACCTCCGTTTGCCCCGGCCCTCGCCAATGCCATTTTCGACCTAACAGGCCGACGAATACGCCGACTTCCATTTAGTCTGGATGAAATTTCGTAGCCCTGTGGAACAGCCCCTGTGGAACAGAGGCTATTTTCCTGAAAGTGATTTGATATACAAAATCACCGATTCGATATCATTGTCCGAAAGCACACCTACAAAAGACGGCATTTCTTCATTATAACCTTTCACAATGTGTTTTGAAGGCGTCAGGATCGACTCGCGCAGGTAGGCCTCGTCGGCGGTTGCCTTGCTGCCGTCATCGAAAATGCGTTCGGATTTGTACAGGTTCTGGAATGGCGGTCCGTACATCCCTTTCGTGCGGGTTCCTTCGGAGTGGCATCCTGCACACGCCATTTTCTGGAATATCTCCCGGCCTTTCCCGGCAGAAGCCGCCGTTTCCACCACTGCCACGGTTGCTGCTTCGGGCCGTTTTGCATTCAGCAATGCGAGATCGACGCCTTCGAAGCCCTTCAAATCCACGTCTGTCGACTGGTTAATGGTAAACCAGAATTGGTCGTCTACCTTTTTTCCGTCGGCGGCTTGCAGGTGGTAATTCACTTCCATTTGCATGATCTCCGTCATCTCAGGCACCAGCAAAAACACACTTTTACGGTCCGCCGACAAATAGGACGCCGCCACATGCATTATTTCCTGTCCCGTAGAACCATCCAGTTTGAAATGGCCCGAACCATATTCTTCCGTTCTTTTGTAGTTCCACCTCCTTACTTCGAAATTCTTCGGATCGCTGGCCGTCCCTTTATCCAGCGGCGAATCGAAACGCAGCATTATCCCCTGTTTTCCAGCGCGGAAATGGTTAGGCAAATAGCTCGGCTTGCCCGTATAGCGCAGCCTCAGTAATGCACTAATGCCATTCGAGCTGGAACCCCAGAGGTTGAAACCGGCCACATAAAGTTGCTCGTCAATGGGGTTCATCGCCCCTTTCGAAGTTGGTGCCGGATAATTGGCATTAATCACCGAAACACCGCCCTGGACAACGCTCGTAGTACTGTCGATCAGCACACGGAACAAGCCGGGCCGGCCGAATGAAAAGTGGATCAGGTTACCATTCAATGGACCCATTTTGGAACTGGTAGCCCAAACCTGGCTGATCGCCGACCGGTCGACGCTGTGAGGGATCCAGGTTAATGGCGGGGTTACCGTCGGGTTATCTTTGCGGTGCAATGTGGGCTCCACCCCGAAATAATCGCCCTGGTGGATGACAAAAATCGGCGTCGAAGGTACAAAGTTGCCCTGCTGATCGGAGGCGGTTAGTATGCCTTTGGTTGGATGTATACCCATATAAGGCCCACGCAAACCGGTAGCCACTACTTCTGCACTACGCCCATCCTGCGAAATTTTAAGGATAGCGCCATTCTGATCGGACCCCGCGCGGAAGCCTTTGCCCGTAACCTTCGTCATGCCTGGTCCGTTGCTCAAACTACCGCCTTTTGCAACATAAAACCGGCCATCCGGCGCGGTAACAAGGTCGGCCGCCCACTCGCGCGACTCGGCCGATTGCCCCATCACATTGGAAAAATTCTCATAGTAATCGGCCACGCCGTCATTATTCAGGTCGCGCAGATGAACAATGCCGTTCCGGTCGAAAACATAGATGCTTTCCTTCTCAATCTCGATGCTCATCGGCTCGTGAAGGCCCGATGCAAAGCGCCGCCATTTGAGGTTTTGCAGATTTTTATCAATGCCTTCCACCGTCCACACGTCGCCTTCAAAGGTCACAACGGCCGCTCTTCCATCCTTAAAAAAAGCCACATCAGCCACACGCACATTTCTTTTCCAGGGGTTATTGAGGGGCAGTGTCAGCTGATCGGTCACAAATGCAGCAGTATCCGGCGCCAGCTTTCCTTGCGTCACAACGGTTTCCTTCCACAATGCCGGACCCCCTTTTTTGAAATCGGGCAGCGGCGTGTGTTTCGTTTTCAGGAATTTCTCGAATGCCTTTTTATCCTTCGAAAGCCCTTTCCAAATGGCGACCGTAGCTTCGGAGACAGTCGCGGATGCCGGAATCCTCACCGTCAGATACTTGCCTTCTTCCACACCCGGCTGCCAGCCCGGTTTGCCCTTGCCTAAAATGGCTACGGCAGTGACGGTATCCTTGCCAGCTCCCTGGTATACATAGGCAATGCGCCCTTTCACTTCGCTGCCGGTAGCATTATCAATTTCAGCGGCTGTCAGAAATAATTCAGCGGAAACATCGCCGGCCTGGATAGCGCGGGTAAATGCAACTCCACCATCAAAACGCGCGCTTCCCGGTAATTCATAAATATGCGCCTTCCCCACCGAATAATCGAGTATAGGGCGGCTTTCGTAAACATACACGCCATTGTAACGCGCCTGTTCAGCCGGAAGTGGCTTCCAGGTCGGTGGTAGCGACTGATCCGTACGGTAGGCAGGTTTGCCTGTCGACCACCCCGCGTAGGCGCCTGTTGCGAGCACAGGCGAGCCGGGTACGGTAGCGATGTTGTTGTTTTTATTAAAAAAATCTTTGTACGAAACCTGCGCCATAAGCACCATCGGCAGAAACTTGCCTGTCCATGCCACCGACCACCGCAGCAGATCGGTATCAAAGCACGCATAGGCGCTGTCGCCCAGCTGCAGCGCGAGCGTACGCGCAGCCTGGTTGTCTTTCGGGAAACCGCCGCCCAGTTTGCGGGCATCCACCGATGTCGAAATGTAAGGGAAACCGGGTTCTACAAATGAGGCCAGTTGCAGCGAATCGGGACGGTCGGATGCCGTGTTACGGGTGTAGGTGTAACCGGTCATCAGCACGGACGCCAGGGTGACGCCGCTCAGCAGGGCAATGCCCCACCGTTTGCCCCGGTACTTGGAAAAGTTAAGCATGTATGGTTCAGGTGATAAAAGAACATTTTTTAAAGCTATGCAAAATAGCAACTTACTGGAATACCTATGACCAATTTTCGGCACCCTCCCCCTTACTGGCATTAAAAAAGCCTCCCCAATGAATAAAATCGATATATTTGAAATAAACCTAAACGATATGTTCTCTTTCTCCGGGCTTCGCAAAGAGCAGATCTCCACCGAAATCCTGGCCGGGATTTCTTCATTTCTGGCCACCGCGTATATCATCGTCGTCAATCCGTCGATACTCAGCCAAACCGGCATGCCATTCGCGGCGGTACTAACGGCAACGATCCTGGTGTCGTTTTTCAGTAGTTTGATGATGGGCCTGTATGCCAACAATCCCATTCTCGTCGCGCCCGGAATGGGCCTCAATGCATTTTTTACCTACACTGCCGTACTCACCGACGGACTGTCGTGGCAGGTGGCACTCGGTACGGTTTTCTGGTCCGGTATATTCTTCCTGATTTTATCCGCATTCAATATCAGGTCTTACATTGTTAAGGCTATTCCAAAACCGTTGCGCTTCGGGATCGCGGCGGGAATAGGGCTGTTTATCACGCTGATAGGCTTTGCCAATGCCAAATTCATCGTGCCGAATGCTGCGACGATGATCAGTTTGGGAAATCTCAACGCGCCTACGCTCACATTCATCGCAGGGCTGCTGATTACCGTGATCCTGCTCATCCGTCATGTAAAAGGCAGCATTTTGATCGGCATCGTCGTAACCAGCCTCCTCGCCTGGCCCATTGGCCGCTGGTGGGGTGGTACCGAAACGGTCATTACCATCGGCGAGCTCGTTTCAAAACCCGATTTCAGCCTGCTTTTCCAGCTCGACCTCGTCAATTCGCTGCGATGGAGCCTCGCACCGATCATTCTTGCATTCGTTTTTACCGATATGTTCGACAGCCTTTCAACTTTCGTCGGGCTGGCCGAAGCCGCCAACCTGCTCGATGAAAACGGCGAACCGCGTAACATCCGTCGTTCGCTGATGGTGGACGCTATTTCCACGACCATCGCCGGGCTCACCGGGAGCAGCCCGGGGACGGCTTACATCGAATCGGCGGTAGGCATCGAGCAGGGCGGCAAAACCGGCCTTACTGCCGTCACCGGAGCCATTTTGTTTCTGCCTTTTCTGTTCCTTTCACCCCTGCTGAGCGCGGTACCGGCCATTGCAACGGCGCCTGCACTGGTATTGGTGGGTGTTTTTATGATGAAGCCCGTGATCCGCATCAACTGGAACGACCTTTCGGAGGCATTTCCGGCGTTCCTGGCAATGGTCCTGATCCCTTTTTCCTATTCCATTACCCAAGGGATTATCTGGGGTTTTTTAAGCTGGACGGCATTGAAATTACTGTCCGGAAGGTCCAGGGACATTAGTTTAGCCCTCCTGATCATTGACATTTTCGCCATTCTGGCGCTGATTTTGTAAAACTCAACATGAAAAATTCACTACTCACGTTCTTTTTAGTACTCATTCTTTTTTCTGCAAAATCCCAAAGCATTACCGGCATTCTCGGCGCTTTTCCGCCTGAACTGGTATTGTTGGAAAGTCAGATGACTCAGAAAAGCGATACGGTCATTAGTCAGGTCCGCTTTATCCGCGGAGAGCTGCGTGGCAGGCGCGTTGTGCTGGCCGAAACCGGCGTAGGAAAGGTAAATGCGGCTATTACGACGGTGCTGATGATCCAGCATTTCAAACCACGCGAAATTGTATTCTCGGGTATCGCAGGGGGCGTCGATCCGGCATTGGCGCCGGGCGATCTTGTGATCGGAACGGAGATCGCCTACCATGATTTTGGGCAGGTCGACGATGCCGGAATGCATTACTGGGCTACCAAAAACCCATTTACCAAAAAAGAAAATCCATTGAAGTTTCACTGCGATCCGGCATTGATCAGGAAAGCTCTCTCCGTATCAAAAAATCTTAAACTGGCGAAAGTGGAGCGGGATAATGGCAGCTTCGTTCCGGCTGTAAAACAAGGCGTTATCGTAACGGGCGATGTGTTTGTATCATCCGAAAAAGTTACCCGGCGACTGCTTACCGAACTCGGTGCGGCTGCTACTGAAATGGAAGGTGCAGCCATCGCGCAGACCTGCTACCAGCAAAACACGCCCTTCCTGATCATCCGAAGCCTGAGCGACAAGGCCGATGGCAAGGCCAAAAAAGATATGGACCAGTTTTACGACGTCGCGGCGCGTAATGCCGCCACCTTGGTTATGGCCGTGATTGCGGAATAGCCGCCGGCGCGTGTTTGACCTGATACGTATAAACCGAATACGGGAAAATCGCTGCGGCCACCCATTTGGAAACGAGGCTTGCAACAACGATCGGGATGAACAGAATGTAATTGTCGGCCAATGCGCACACGAGGAAAATGGATGTAAACGGCGCGTGGATGCTGCCGCTAAGCACTGCCGCCATGCCTATCAGCACGAAATTGACGGGAATAAGGCCCAGGCCGAAAAAGTGGTTTAGGATAACACAAACAATCAACCCAAGAAATGCGCCGATGAACAAACTCGGCGCAAAAACGCCCCCGTCACCGCCCGCGCCCAGCGTTACCGAGGTGGCCACCGGCTTCAAAAGCAGCACGGCGAGCAATGGCAATACGACGGCCAAAGACGGCGCATCCGCATGGCGAAAAACGTGCTTAATGCCTTCATATCCCTCTCCGTAAAGGTTAGGAACAAAGAAAATAAGGGTCGAGATCAGCAGCGAGCCGCCGATAATTCGGGCATAGTCGTTTTGCAGCGAACCGAAAAACTTCTTGAAAAACAGCACGCATTTGGTGAGGTAAACGGAGTTGAGCCCCGCCAGTACGCCCAGCAAAATCATATAAGGCAATGCCTCCACGCGCCAGTTGGTAATGCTGAAATGAAATACTTGTTTGTAGAAGAAAAACCGGGTGATCAGGTAAGACGATAGCACTGCCGTTACGACCGCCGCCGTATGGAGCTTGCTTTTTCTTCTTGTGAAAACTTCAAATGCGAACAGGAAACCGGCAACCGGCGCATTAAAAAGGGCCGTCACACCCGCAGCCAGGCCCGCGCATACGAGATCGGTGCGGTACTTGCGCAGGTAGCTCACCTTTCGGCTCGACAATGCTCCGATAGCCGCCGTCGAGACCACCGTGGAGACTTCAATGCCCGTGGATCCGCCAAAAATCACAGTCAGCAGGCCATTGAAATAATGGGAAGGGATTTTATAGGCCGGTAGCGTGTGCGCGTTTTTATTGATCGTATCCAGTACTTCCTTGATCCCCTTATTTGCTTTGTTATGAAAAAGAAAATAGCGCAGCAAATGGATGGTTGTGAGCCCGATAAGCGGAATGATGAATATCAGATAGCGGTTATGCCGCAGGTTTTCCAGAAATGCTTCCTCGTAATGTTCCGTGATCACTTTGAGGGTATCGGCCACCAATGCCGAAAAAACACCGGTTACCGCCGCCGCGAGCACTACCGCGAACACCCTTTTTATTTTTTTTACCTGATAAGAATTAAACTCCATTGTCGTAACTTGAATGGGAGATACTTTGCCCCTGCATTCAAAGATAACATGGCCGAAAGGGTTTTTGTTTAGGTAAACCGGTAGGTTTGCCCTCAGCGCTTCTTTTTAGTTCGCCGGATTTCATCGCTGGCCGTTCATTGTCAACTCATTAATGCACATAGACTATGAAGAAAGTTTCCTTCCTGTTGGCCGCACTTGCCGGGCTCGTGTTCCTGGCCAACACTTCGCGCGTGACCCGTGCCCAATACGGCATGGTGGTGGGTACGCCGGAGATCAAATCGATCAGCGGACTGGCTTTCGGGCCGGACGGGGTGCTGCTCGTGGGTGATTCCAAAAGCGCAACGGTTTTCGCGATCGACACCAAAGATGCTGCCGCCAATGCCAATACACAACCCGTTGAAATAAAGAATATTGACCAGAAAATTGCTGCATTACTAGGCACAGAAGCTGCGAATATCACCATTCAGGATATTGCTGTGAACCCGGTTTCTAAAAACATTTATTGCGCCGTGCAAAGCGCCGATGGCACGCCTGCCCTGCTGAAAATCACAGGGGATAAAATCGAAGCGGTGAGCACAAAAAATGTGCCCTTTTCGAGTCTCGCACTCAACAATGCGCCTGCGGAAGATGCGAAAGACAAGCGCGGTAATTCCGTGCGGGTTTCGGCCATTTCGGATATCGGTTTTGCGGACGGCAAAGTGCTCGTAAGCGGGCTTTCCGGGCAGGAATTTAATTCCACTTTCCGCAGCATCCCCTTTCCTTTTGCCAACAAACAAGACCAATCGACGCTGGAAATTTACCACGCCGCGCATGGGAAGTACGAAACACTGGCGCCAATACGGACATTTACCACGGCTGAAATCAAAGGCAAAAAATACCTTGTAGCGAGCTACACCTGCACCCCGCTGGTGCTGTTTCCGATGGACGAGCTGAAACCCGGCACCCATGTAAAAGGTCGCACGGTTGCCGAAATGGGCAGTGGCAACTCGCCAATCGATATGGTAACCGTGAGCAAAGGCGGAGAATCATTTCTGATGATGTCTAACTCGTCCCGGCCCGTTTTCAAGGTAAAATACAAAAGCATCGAAGCCTACCAGGGCGCGCTGACTACCCCGGTTGAAGAAAGCTTTGCTACCGCGGGCGTCGATTTTGTTTCATTGCCGGTAACGAACGTGATCCAGATGGACAAGCTGGACGATGCCCGGATGATTCTCCTGCAACGCCGCTCCAACGGCAGCCTCGACCTCTGGACTTCCAGTGAAAGATATTTGTAGAATTTGGATAAAAAAATGGGTCAGGCTGGCGTATATCTCCGGCCTGACTTTTTTTGTATGCTTTTCATCTTGCAAACACAATACTGAAAATCAATCGATTAATATTCAATGGAAAAACGAGCAGGCCGCTTCTATCACCCTTCCGCCCGCATTTACAGCCAATATCCCCGCTGACTCTTTGTCCGCATTGGTAGCAATCCATATTGCTGATCAGCAGAATCCCGTCGCGATTTTCGGCTCATTTGAGCGAACCGGGAGCGGACTGTCGTTCACACCCATGATCCCTTTCACACGCGGAATGCATTATGATGTACGTGTGCGGGGGAAGCGGGCGGGCAATTTTGAAATACCTGAAAACACTGCCGGAAATGCGCCATGTGTTACTGCTATTTATCCTTCGGCGGATACATTGCCAGAAAACCTATTGAAAATCTACCTGCACTTCGACCAGCCCATGCGTGAAGGCGTTTCGGGGAAATTTGTAAAACTCATTAAAAGCCAGCGCGATACAATTGAAGGCGCGTTCCTGGATCTGCAACCGGAGCTATGGAACCCCGGGCGCACTGTTCTCACGCTCTGGCTCGATCCCGGGCGGATCAAGCGCGATTTACAGCCTAACAAACGCCTGGGCGCTCCTATGCAGCCGGGTACGCATTACCAAATTGTAATATCGAAGGAGTGGACAGACGCCCGCGGAAAGAAACTCGCAAAAGCCTGCGAAAAAGCATTTGTAACGACGCATAAGGATTCGCTTTCACCGCAACCTGCGCGATGGACGTTGGTCTCCCCCGCGCCCGCAACGAAGCAACCTCTGCGGATCAATTTCAAAGAGCCGCTGGATCACGGCCTTTTGCAGGAAGTACTTTCGATTCAGGATAGCCACGGCAGGCAGGTTTCGGGCAAGTGGAAAATCGCCGATTCTGAAATGCAATGCAGTTTTACGCCCAATGCAGACTGGGAAGCCGGTGGCTACAAAATCCGGATTGAACCAAGATTGGAGGATTTGGCAGGCAATAACCTGGTACGGCCGTTCGACAGGGACGTTACCAAAACATCCGGAGCTATCTCCGGTGAGGTCGCAGTATTGCACTTCAATGTAAGATAAGCTATCGGTTCTTATCCATGAGCCTCCGGTTCACAACTTGCTCGATCACCTGTTCGCGGTAGTTGCGGCTGATGGGAATGCGATGCGGCTGGATGAAGATCTCGTTTCCGTCGATCCCTTCAATTTTGCCGATCGAGACAATATAGGATTTGTGAATGCGGATAAAATGCCGGCTATCGAGGTTCTGTTCGAGGTGTTTGAGGTTAAGCAAGGTGATGTATTTTCCCTTGCGGGTATGAATGGTGACGTAATTTTGCAGGCCTTCGATATACAGTATGTCGTCGAACAAGATCTTCTCGTATTTACTGCCGCATTTAATAAAAAAGTAGTCTTCTTCTGTCTTCGAGGTGGCCGATTTGGTCAGCAGCTTGTGGTAGTCCCTGGCCTTGCCTGCCGATTTAAAGAAGCGCTCGAAAGTGATCGGTTTGAGCAGATACTCCATCACATTAAGCTGAAAACCTTCCAGCGCATAACTCGGATAGGCGGTGGTAATGATCGCCATCGGCGGGTTCCGGACGATTTTCAGAAAGTCGATACCGCTCATTTTCGGCATTTGAATGTCCAGGAAAATCAGGTCGACAGGCTCTCGTTCCATGAGGCCCATCAGCTCTACCGGGTTCTCGCACACGCCTGTGAGTTTCAGAAAATCCACTTCCTTCACATAATCCGCCAACCCTTCCCGCGCCAGCGGCTCATCGTCGACTATCGCACAGTTAATCATCTATCCACTTGATTTAAAGTCAATTGAGGCACCTCAACCTCATCAAGATTCATGAGTTCCACCTGAAAATCAACGACAAACCGGTCGGTATCACGCCGGATATCGAGCTTGTATTTCCCCGGATAGATCAGATCCAGCCGTCGCCGGACGTTTTTCAACCCAATTCCGCCGTAGTTGACCACTTCCTCATTTTCTTCATCCGAAATGCTGTTGCTGAGCGTAAATGTCAGGCTTGCATTGTAGCGTTGCAGGTCACCCCGGATCCAGTTGGGCCGGTCGTGATGCCTTGACACATGCTTGAACGCATTTTCCATGAAAGTCATGAGGATAAATGGCGCAATCCCCGGCTGTCCGTCAAGCTGCTCCTGTACTTTAAAAACCACTTCCAGGTTATCGTTCTGACGCAGCTTTTCCAGCCCGATAAAATTTTCCAGATAAGCAATTTCCTTGCTCAGCGGGATCTGATGGTCGTTGCATTCATACAGCTGGTGCCGGAGCAGTTCTGAAAACTTCGCCAGCGAAGCCGACGCCACGTCAGGATTTTTATGGATCAGGAAAAAAATTGAATTGATACTGTTAAAAAGGAAATGCGGGTTGAACTGGTATTTCAAAAAGTTCAACTCGGTTTCGAGCTTCTCTTTTTCCAGCATTTGTTGTCTCCGCTGCGTTTGAAGCCAGTTTTTAGCCAGTTTGATACTCATTGCAAACGTCGTGGCGGCGACGGTTGACGACAGCGGGCCACCGAGCATCATATTGAAAAACGCGTAGTTACCGGGGCCGAAAAACTGTTCCAACGTCTTTCCCGCTGCCCATGCGCCGATGTAGTAGCCGGGAACGATCATAGCGGCGGTAAGCAGGATCGTGAGCAGCAAAAATGTAAGATAGCGGGCATATTGCCCCCTTTCCAAATAACGCGGAACCAGAAAGTAGAGGTTAAAATACACCGCCAGCGCCTGTAAGATCACATAAAAAAGAAACTTGATCACCGACGTCGTGAGCAATGCCTCCACGACTTTGACCGGGTTACCAAGCGCCACGACCCACCATATATAATGATAGACGATCCAGAACGGAATGTGGTAGAGCTTGTACCTGAAAAACCAATGCGCCTGATTGGGCGAAGCGGTAAAATCCGGATCCGAACGGGGCTGGGCGATCATGCTGGACGAGAAGCTATACTACCCACAATTTACGGGAATAAGCGCGAAATTGACGCAGGCCGGATGAAACGGCGGAAATAATTGATGAAACGACGGCGACGCTATACGACAAGACCTGGCGGATTCGCTTCATCCGCCAGGCCTGCATTTAGATTTTCATTGAAAACTACGTTAAGGTAACGCCGCACGGGCATGCCGAGCTACTTTTGGGGCTGCCAGTGTACTCCAATTTCAGCTTCTTGCCTTTTTCATCTGCCTCTTCGAGCAGTTCGAAAGTACGGCGCTCGCCAAGCATCAGAAGCGACTGGAAAAGAATGCCGGCATATTTACTTTCTTCGCTACCGGGGCCTTTTTCCTTGGCGAGGTCATTGTAGTGTCCGAAAAGATCTTTTCCTTTTCCCATGGTTTTATGTTTTGCTTTGTATTTCAGATCCTTAGTTTTCAGCGCCAAAAAGCGGTCTGAAACTCTCATTTGCCAATTTAAAAAAATAATTATAGAAAATCTCAAAAAATGTATGCCAAATACGGCCGTCGATGACGATGGACCATGGCTACTGCCGGGGCACAGACTCAATGATCGGCCGTCGATGGTCTATTGTCGGGGGTGTGCGCCCTCAGCATCTTCCGCATGTTCTGAAACGTTTCTATGGGTGCGCGGCAGGCGAACATGTTGACGACGTGTGCGGGGATGTTACCGCCGGGATCTACCTGCAAGGTATACTCGATCCAAACTTTACCATTCGGCAAAGGACGAATTAGCCACCGGTTAATCGACCGGGTGATTCTTACAATCCCCTCCCGCACAGGCACAATGCCCGGGACAGCGGGTGCCTCCACTGCAACATCATTGGTCTTCGCGTCCCTTAGCACTTTCAAATGCGTCACAAAGTCCCGATTATCCAATGGCCACGGTAAACTTACCTCGGTGTGGTAGAACAGCTCGGTATCCGAAACTTTTTTGATCAACCGACACGATTTGGTATGACAAACCCACTGTTCGGCCGCTTTGACATCCAGCAACAGCGCTATTACTTCCTCAACATCCGCATCCAGCACACACTCCGCTTTCATGGCCTTGATTTTCGAATCAGCGACTGTTTTGACATACACCTGAATGCCGTCACGCGCGGCCGCACGCTTCCAGCCAGCTTGCGCGAAAGCATGCGTAACACACAGGTAAAGAGCCATCAATGTGAGCATCAGGTACTTCATGACAGTACAAAATTCTCACTTCAACGGCCATTACCGAAGCCCATTCTGACCCTGATGCCGGAAAGCATGTTTCAACTGACAGAATGCATGCTTGAACTGATGAAACTTCGTTAGGCGTTAAAAAAATCCCTAGAAATCAACCGAAGCAGACACCTTAAACATATTCTTCAAAGCACTGCCCGAATCGGTTGGGATCAGGTAAGCGAAATCGAGGGAATAATGTTTCATGACACGCACACCCGCGCCGGTGGTAAAAAATTTGCGGTCGCCTTTCTCTTTGTTCTCAGTATAATATCCGCCCCGGAGCGCGAAAAGGCTTTTGTACCAATATTCCGCGCCCATAGCTACGACGACTTCCTGCATTTCTTCCTTAAAACCACCGGGCGCGTCGGAAAACGATTTGATAATGCCTTTCAGATAAGGGTCCTGATTTACATTTCGCCCCGAAACCGGCGTAGGCACCAGCAGCTTTCCTGCTTCGGCGGTCACATTCAGCCGGTGCTGCCCGTTGGCAGTATAGGAAAAGCCGCCTCCCAACCTCAGCGTCGTCGGCAAAAAGTATTCATAACCCGATCCGTAGTCCATTTTCGGGCCAATGTTGGCAAGCGTCACCCCGACCGTCCAAAGCATATTGTCGCCCCCCTCCGCATTCGAAGCATGGCTTTTGTAGTACACCCCGATATCACCCGCGACAGCACGCGCAGGTTTCAAAACCCTGCCCGCTACCACGCCCTTTCCAAGGTCCGACGACACATATTTCAGCGTCATGCCTGCTGAAACATGACTCCCTAATTGCTTGGCATACGAACCGCTGATGGCAATATCACCGCCGGGCGACAACGCCGGAACCGACGCAATTCCCGGATCGCTGAAATATTGTACGGATGCCCCCACGACCTGGCCATTGTTGAGCTTCTTATAACCGGTCGCAAAGCCCAGCCAGGCATTATTTATAAGGTAAGGCAACCAGGGCGCATAGGAAGCAGAAACCCCGAAATTCCCCGGCGCGTCGGGAAGCTTTCCAACGTTCCAAAATGTCGCATTTGCATCGGCGCTGGTGGCCGTTCCGGCGTGGCCCATCCCTCCCGCGCGGGCGTCGGGCGCGAGGATCAGAAAATTACCTGCCGTCTCGGTAGGGCGGTAA
>CBIHPQ010000057.1:0-21222 GCA_966211825.1 uncultured Dyadobacter sp.
AAATACACATAGGCATCCACGAACGCGATCTCCTCGCTCAGCAGCACCGTGTTCTTGCTGCGGCTGACGAGCACATAGCGGTACACGTCCGAGAAGCGTTCGAGGTAATCCTGTGCGGCGGTATTTTCATCGTCAATCAGCGCTGCCAGCGTGTTCATGCTATTGAACAAAAAATGCGGATCAAGCTGATTTTTAAGCACTTCCAGCTGCGATTGCACATTTTCCCGCATGAGCGCTTCCGTCTTCCGTACATTCATTTTCCAGGCATCAAAAAAATAAACCGCTTCATAAACCAGGTACACGATCACCGTGGGCACGATGCTGATCCGGAACCCCATTCCCAGCACGCTCACATGGTAAACAGGTTTGTAATAAAACTCATTGAGCAGCAACGACACCAGAAAGACATAGCCAACCGCCAGAACCGCCTCAGCCAGAACCCGTTTGCTCGTTTGGCTATATTCAGGAAAAAGCCGGCGCATCCGTATGATAATGTACCGGTTACCCTCCCAGAATGTGAGCGTGAGCAGCGTGGAAAAAAGCGCGCTGATGAAAAAGAGCTGGCTCAGTTTCAGGAACTCGTCGAAATTGACCATGATGGCAATCGATAAGCCCATCAGCGGTATGCCGATCATCCGCCATTTCCTGTCATTGAGTGTGTAAGCCTTCTCTTTCATCCGCGGTTAAAAATTGGCGGGCAAACTACTCGTTTACCCGCCAATTTTCAATTAAAATGTGTATCTGAAATAGGGAACGGGGAAAAACGGCTGCTGATACTGGTTCGCGAGCTCGTTGGTCCGCGGGTTATAGGTTTGCTGGAAAATGTTTTTGCGGGCCGTTACGTTTTGCAGATCCATCGAAAACTCCATAGTGCTCCTGCGCATTTCGCGGCGGTAGGAGAAACGGATATCCGTCCGGAAATAGGCGCTTTGCCGGAGCGAGTAGGCACGGTTTTCGTCGTACACGGCCGAACCTTTCACCCGCGACGCAGCCAGGTTTAGCGGCGTAATGTATTTGCCGCCGACGAGCGAGGTCTTGATATTGGCGCTCAGTACATTATCCCGACCGAGCCGAAATTCCTTGCCGCCTAATACATTAAGTACATATTTGGTATTGAAAGCGGTATTACGCTCCACTTTGTCGCTGCCCTTATACTTCGAGTCGAACAATGAAGTTGTGAGCAGGAAGTAGTAACCTTTGTTGAAATACCTTTCCAAAGTCAGTTCGATGCCCATATTGTGGCCCGTGCCTTCATTTACAAGGCTGTCGCGGTCGGAAGGGCCAAATGCTGCGCCCATATTGACCGCCGAGTAGGTCGACGCCCGCCGTTCGACCGGTACATCGAAGAGCTTCTGATAGTAGGGCTCGATTTTAAGCAACAGGTTTTCCGTCAGGCGGTTCTGGTAGCTCAGCACGAAATGATGACTTTTGGTAAAGCCCAGGTTCTTATTCGTCCGCGCCGGCCCCGATTCGCCCGGAGTTTGCACAAAATAAGTGTAGATATTCTGCGCCTGGCTGTTCAAACCATATCCTATACTCACCGACTGTCCCTTAGCAAATGCATACTGCAACCCTGCCCGCGGCTCCACAGCGACATTGTTATTGAGATTATAATGCTGGAAATGCAGGCCGGTCGTGAATATCAGCCCCTGCGAAATGCGGTACTTCCATTGCGCGTACGCCTGCGTGAGGACCGTTTTTTCGCCGCTTACATTCGCCCGCACGGTGTCGACCTTCCCGGCCTGGTAAATTGCCCGGTTGTAAAGGTCGAAGTCGAGCAAGTCCACTGTCACACCTCCGTACAAACTGCTTTTTGCATTCAATTTATGTCTCAAATTCAAAACAGCCGAGTATTTGGAAGTGTTATACTTTGCCTCGCCGCTCAGAAATGCTTCGCGCGTTGCGTTGCTGATGGAGTCGCCACTGAACCGCTCGCGGGTAGTGCTCATGCCGAGGGTCAGTTTGGCAAAGGTTTTAGGGGACAGGTTGTGTTCGTAGGATAAGCCGAAGATGCTCGTGGCGTATTTGACGCGCGTGTTCGTGTTCTCTGTCCCGTAGAGATTCGTTAAAGTCGTATCCACTTCATTTCCGAGGAAATTTACGTCGCTGCTTCCTGTTATGCCAAAAAGCGTCAGCTTGCCCTTGTTACCGGTCGGTACTGCCACTTTGAAGTTCAGATCCTGGTAATCCGGAATGGCCGTACCCGTCCCGAACTGCAAGCCGAGGGCTTTGAAAAGGCCGAGTGTCGAATAGCGGTAGTTCAAAAGGAAAGACGCCTTGGAATTTTTAGAGAAAGGCCCTTCGGCACCCAGCTCAAAACCGTTGAAGCCTACCTGCCCCATCAGTTCATGTTTCTGATTATTGCCTTCACGCAGTTGCAGGTCAAATACCGCCGCGAGGGCATTTCCGTACTGGGCGGGAAAGGCGCCGGTAAGAAAGTCGGATTTGCCCAGCACATTATTGTTCAGCATGCTCACAGGCCCACCGGTGGCCGCGAACGAGCCGAAATGGTTGGGATTGGGGATATTGAGGCCTTCGAGCTGCCAGAGTGTTCCCGACGGGGAGTTTCCACGGACTACAATGTCGTTACGCGAATCATCACCCGATACTACCCCGGCAAAATTGGCGGCCATCCGCGAAGGATCGCCCAGAGCGCCCGCGTACCGCTTCGTATCGTCCACATTGAACGACCGCCCGCTCACGAGCGACAGTTCATTGTTGGTTTTGGTTTTATCGCTTTTACGATCGGCCGTTACGACTAGCTCGTCCAGGTTTTGCACCGCCTCGGTGATGGTCACATTCAAAACCACCTCTTTGCCTGCCGTAACAAGGATATTCGAAAGGCGGTGCTACTCATACCCGACCATCGTGATCTGGAAAGACTGGCGGCCCATCTGGACTGCCGGTATACTGAAATCACCCCGCACATCCGTCACCGCCCCTACCGGGCTGGCCCCCGCCTCGCGGACCAATAGAACAGTCGCCCCGATCACGGGCGACTTGGAAACTTCGTCGCGGACCGACCCGCGGATCGTTTGTGTGCCTTCCTGTGCGTAAAGGTTGGTAGCGAAAATAAATGTCATGGCTAATAGTAATGCTTTCATCGGCTAATTTTTTGAATTGATGCTTCAAAATTCTCCATAACACCTTGTGTTTGAAATCACGTGGGCGGCCAACCGTACGGATCCGGGGGCGAAGCGGCGGGACGATGCGGGGAATCGTGTGAGGCGATTGGCGCTTACCAATGAAACTTATTTGGACTTATTATAAACAAAGGACTATATTTGCCTCATCGATTCTGCTTCCGCCTACGATTGCATGACTGCCCATACTCCCGATAACGCTCCATTCCGGATAGACGAAACGTCTTTCAAGCAGATATATGTGGCCCATTGGGAGAAGGTCTACGCTGTTTGCTACAACACCATCCGCGATCCGGAACCTGCCAAAGGAATGGTCCAGGAGATATTTAAGTCACTATGGGAGCGTAAAGACGAGCTGGAAATTACGACCTCGGTGGAACGTTACCTGCTTCGTTCAGCGAAATTCAAGGTCTTTGAATATCTTCGAAATACCAAATCGCGCAAGGAACATAACGAGATCGCATTTGCAGGCTATTGCGACCGGACGCATTGCACCGAGAACGACATTCTTTATAATAACCTCAAAAGCAAGGTCGACGACCTGGTGGACACCCTGCCCTGCCAATGCCGGCGTGTCTACAAAATGAGCCGGGAAGAAGGGCTTAGCAACAAGGAGATCGCCTCCGCGCTGCTGATCTCCGAACGGGCCGTCGAATACCACATTACGAGGGCGCTCACGACACTTCGCGCCAACCTCGCCGAATATATGCACTAGAATCAGTAGTGCGACTTACGGCTAAGCCCAATTTATGCTACTTTTACTTTCAGGAAGCATCACCAACCGAACTGTGGAGTACTTGAATGAAGATCAGTAAAGAACTTATTGAAAAATACCACCATGGCCATTGCACCGAAGAGGAAAAGGCAGCAGTGGAAGACTGGCTCCTGAGCGACGATGCCGACGAAACCGTGGAATGGAGTTTGCCGGCGGAAAAGGCGGCAGTACAGTCCGAAATATGGAATGACATTGCTTCGATACTACCTGCTTCGCGGGAAATTCCTTCACCCAAATCCCCGATTATCCGTTCATTCTGGAAACCGGCGGTAGCGGCCTGTCTGCTGGCGGTGCTCGGGTCGGTACTTTACAATGTTCAACACCGGGGCGGGCAGGAAGTGATTGCGCTCAACAATATCTCCGGCACCGAAAACAAGGATCTTCACGAGAAGGAATTTACGCTTTCCATTGCCCCTAAGAGCAATGTGGCCATTAACAGTAAAACCGGTATTATGGATTTTTGCGGGGCCGTCCTGATCAACCCCAAAGAAGATATCGAGCTTACTTTCCAGGGCTCATGTGCCAATCCTACCCTGAACAAAGAGAAAGTTTCCTTGAAAAAGGGGCAAAACTACATCGCGCTCAATTATGGCAGCAATGCGCAGACCGGCGAGGTGATCGTGGTCGAGGAAGGTGCCATGGTGAGCCTCCCGCCGCTTGTTTTGAAGCAGCTCATGCATCAGTTCAATATCTGACCTAACTCATGACACATCATTACCGGAGTGTTTCGCACTTCGTCTTTTTGCTGATTTCTCTATATACGCTGCTGACGGGCTGTCAAAAGCGATCCGATCAACAGGAAACGGCTTCCGGAAAGCGTTACAGCATTTATGCCATGATGAAAAATGGCAAGGAGTATATGCTGCAAACCGATTCTCTTGCCGCCGGCGACATCAATCCCGAACAGTCCGGTGCCAGGGTCGTTCCAGCGCCGCTGTACTACGAGCTTATCGTCAGGGACGGTCACTATTACAGCATCGATCGCCGTACAGGGTCATTTGTAAGGTACAAAATCGCCAACGGGGAATTTGTGCGGGACACAGCCATCGCTGTATCGGGCTTCTCTTCCGTTGAAAATTATACCTGGCTTTCTCGTGACTCGCTGATGATCCTGGGCTATGACGAAGACGCACGTAAGGTTCGGTATGTCAAGATACAGGTCCGCGACCTAACCATTACCCAGGGAACCGTGCCTATCCCGGCTCCTTTTGGCAACTACAACTGGCTATCCATCGGCTTTTCCCAGTTTTTGAACGACAAGCTTTACATCGGTTACTGCTATCACACCTCCACCCTCAATAACTACACGACGGGCGACACGATTTACACAGCCATCCTTGATTACCCGCAGCTTCGAACTTTAAAGACGCTCAAAGACAGCCGCTCGGTGTATCCTGGCGGCGTGAACACACGCCAAGGACACTCATTTGTGACAGAAACGGGGGATTTTTACTTCATCGCCTGCCCAGGCATCGCATTGGGAAATTACCCGGAGAAACCGACGGGCATTTTCCGCATTCGCAAATCGCAGGAGGAGATCGATCCGGGCTATTTTTTCAACATTTCGGCATCTGAGATCCGCAACCACGGCTACGGGTTCTGGTATGTCGGTAACGGAAAAGCCATTGTAAGAACGGAGCGAAAAGGGCTTTATACCGGTATGAAAGATCACTACAAAGTCCCCCATTTCGACTTTTACCTGCTCGATCTGGAAAAGCAAACTACGAGCCGCCTCGCATTACCACTCGATAAGGGGACGTCGCGGCAATGCGTGCTGGTCGAGAATGGAATGGTATATATCACCGTCAGCGCGGGTAAAGAAGGCTGCTACGTATGGCTGTTCAATCCCGAGACGGGATCATTGAAAAAGGGTTTGAAATTCAGTGACGATACTGAATATATATTGCGACTGGAACGATTGAACGAATGAAACCGGCTAGGCGTTGCTGACCTCCTCAGGCGTAAGGCCAGTGATTTCAGAAATCATCTGGATATCGAAGCCCTTGGCTTTCATGCTTCGCGCGACGAGAAACAGTCCTTCTTCCTTTCCTTCTGCAACGCCCTTTTCAAAGCCTTTCTTTATGCCCTCCTTCAATCCTTCTTTTATACCCTCGTTCATTGCTACCTTCTTCGCATAATCCAGGGAGTTTTCATTATCCCATTTAGCTTTCAAATATGCATCCCAAGCCATTTTTTCTTCTTTGTTTAGATTGCAAACTTCTGCGATTCCGGATACCTTATTAAAAACGGGCTTTGTAAGAGCGACCGGAATATTACTCAATTTACTCAAATTTTTAAACAAATACAGCCATCGATCCAGGTCAGTAACGAGTTCCGATTCTTTCTTCACAAAACGCGGCATTTCAATAAAAGTCAATCCAAAATTCTCGTAAAACACCTGGCCGTCATTTCTCCTGACCAAACGAATTTCGTGCAAATATCGATCGCTGATCGAATCCTCAAAACAAAAATCCATCAATCCGACCAGATACACCGGTTTGAGGTCGTACTTCCAATGGGGCGTCCCCGACCCTACCTGATCGCGGATGAGTGACGCTGCGTAGTACAGGCACCTGTCCCGGAAATATTCCTGCCTGACGCGCTGCACCTCAACAATGAATTGCTCCCCATCAGCTCCAGTGCAACATAAATCAAAGATGGCTTTGCGAAATATGGAAAGCTGACCGTTGTTTTCGCCCGGGTTAAATGTCAAATCCGCCACGTACCTTTCACCGGCAAAAAGGTCGTTCAAAAAACTTATTAAAATGTCCTTATTAGCCTCAGAGCCGAAAATCCGCTTGAAACCGAAATCGGTAAGCGGGTCGATAAACCGTCCGCACGGCATTTCATGAATTTCCATAGTGTGTCCTGACAGAGGTTGAATGCATTCGAAATTTATAGGAAAGCATTCAGCCAAATTATTTCACCACCGTTAGCACAGTCATTTTTTACCAAACGGCCTTCGGGAAATGAGCGATTGTGCTACTCATTTCAAAAGGGCAGAACCTTCCGTTTTGAAACCCTATCATATTGGCGAAATAAGAATAGTACTAATGAACATCCTTAAAAAAATCAACGCCTGGCTGCACCTGTGGCTTGGACTGGCTTCCGGAATTGTGGTGATCGTGGTCGGCTTTACGGGATGCATCCTCGTTTTTGAAAGTGAACTGGAAGGACTGACCATGAAGCATCTCCATGCCCCAAACCCGGAAAATAAGGCCATGTTACCACCATCGGTTTTATGGAAGTCGGTGAAACAGGCGTTGCCCGGGAAGGAGATCCACAGCGTTTGGTACCATGGCAAGAATCAGACGGCGCATTTCAGTCTCGATTCGGATTCGCTGGTTTATGTAAACCCCTACAATGCCGAGATCGTTGCGATGGTTGATCACGAGGATTTCTTCCACTTCATCCTCGACGGCCATACCAGCCTATGGATCGAAGGCAAGCTGGGAACCGGCATTGTCAGCTACGCGACACTGATCTTTTTCATCCTGCTTATCACCGGGATGGTGCTCTGGTGGCCCAAAAAGTGGTCAAGGCCAGAAAGGGAAAAGGCGCTGACGGTCAAATGGCGGGCTAAATTCAAGCGTGTCAACTACGACCTGCATAATGTACTGGGGTTTTATTCACTCACTATTGCATTGATCGTGACCATTACCGGGTTGATCATGGGTTTTCAATGGTTCAACAAAAGCTTCTACTGGCTCGTCTCCGGCGGCCAGGCGCCTCAGCGCTATGAGCGGGCTTTTTCGGATACAACACAAAATCTACCACTCGCGACACTCGCGAATGTAGACGCTGCCTGGCGGAAAGGCATTACGGAGATCGGCGTGCTGAACAAGGAGGCCATCATCGTTTCCTTCCCCGATAAGCCTTCCGAACCCATCGACCTCTGCACGGACATGCACAATGGCTCGTGGCGGTACGTATACCTCGACCAGCATTCCCTGGAACAATTGCCGGCCAGCCAGACCCAAATTTCGGAGCTGAATGTGGCGCAATGGCTCCGACGAACCAATTATGCCCTGCATGTGGGTGCAGTGGGTGGTTTACCGACCAAAATCCTGTTTTTCATCGCTAGCCTGATCTGCACGAGCTTGCCGATCACCGGTTTCTATATCTGGTGGGGCAAAAAAAAGAAACCCAAAAAACGAAGCAAGACATTATCCGCTACTTCCCAATTTTCAGTTTCGACGGGCAAAGCGTGATATTTACATTACATTTCATCAACCCTTTCAATGCCCGGCCCGTCGCCAGGCCCATTTCCGAATTATGAGATTTCAATACAGTTGCCGTTTGATCCTCCCCCTTTTGCTTGCATTGCTGACCTGTAAAACCGGTTTTTCGCAAACGTTACCCGGTTACCTGATCAAAGGAATGCTCGTTGACTCGGCGTCTTCCAGGGTCATTGAATTTGCTACCATCAGCATTCTCGATGACCAGGAACAAGTCGTGGCGCTTACCTATTCCGACGAGAACGGCTTTTTCAAATCCAGCGACGTCAAAACGGGCTCCTACTCCCTAAACCTGTCGTTTGTAGGCTATCGGCAAAAACGCATTGCATTCAGGATCACATCCCCGACACCTTACGATTTTGGGACTATAAAACTGATCTCCGATGTGAAACAGCTGGATGCCGTAACGGTTACCGGAATGAAGCAACTGGTGGAACAACAACCGGGAATGCTCATTTATAATGCTGAAAAAGACATTAGCAACAGCGGGGGAACGGCGGCAGACGTCCTCAGAAAAGCCCCTATCCTGAATGTGGACGCGGCAGGAAATGTGACGATGCGCGGAAATTCCAACCTGCGGATCCTTATCAACGGAAAATACTCCGGCCAGATGGCCCGAAATGCGGCGGATGCTTTGAATATGATGCCCGCAGGCTCCATTAAATCCGTGGAGGTGATCACCAGCCCGTCGGCGCGCTACGATGCGGAAGGTGCGGCCGGGGTTATTAATATTATTACTAAAAAAGGAAACCAGAGCACGAGCGGCACCATTGAGGTCGTAGGCGGCAACCTCGAACAAGCCATTAACCCACGCATTGCCGTGAACCGCGACAAATGGAACATCAGCTCCACGCTCCATTTGCACAGGTTCCGCAACAAGGAGTTATCGAGCGTCGATCGTACTACATTTGAAGATGGCAAGGAAGCCGGCAAGGTGCGTCAGGACATTGTGCGGGACAATGCCAAACCGCACAGCTCGGGCGATGTGCAGATTGAATATCTGGCCGACAGTGCCAATGTTTTCAACTTTTCGGTGAATGGCTGGCTCGGTAACTGGCCGCAGAACAGCGAGCAGCACAACAGTCGCCTCATGCCGGATGGGCAGCTTATCGACCAGTTTTATCAGTCTGTCAAAACCAAGGCACCCAACAAAGGCATTGACCTGAATTTGGGTTATACCAAAAAATTCAAAAAACCAGGTGAGGAATTGTACCTGATGGCGCAGCATAACCGCTCGATCGACGATTTCAACTACAATGCTACCCAGCGCGACGACGAGCAGTTCGTCGTTTACCGCGAGATCAACGACAACACCACACGTAACCGCGAATGGACGTTCCAGGGTGACTATATACTTCCGCTGACGCCATCGGGCAGGCATGCGCTCGAAAGCGGTGTGAAAGCGATACTGCGTAATGTCGGCAGCAACTACCAGGTCAGGGCGAGCGAAAACGGTACGCCCGGCAACCTCAGCATCGTTCCATCCCGCACCGACCGTTTTGACTACCGCCAGGACGTTCTGGCCGCATACAGTCAGATCAAATTCAAATGGAGCAGCGGCTGGGCCCTGCACGCGGGGGCACGCATGGAAGGTACTTTTCTCAAAGGGGATCAGCGCGATGCCGGCGTGCATTTCACGAGCAACTTCTGGAATTTCGTGCCGAGTGCTACTATTTTCAAAAAACTCAATGCGAACAACAACCTGACATTGAGCTACACCAAGCGCATTTCGCGGCCGTCGATCTGGGACCTTAACCCCAACCGCGACAGTCAGGACCCAAAAAATATTGCAGTCGGCAACCCGTCGCTGAAACCGGAGGAAGTGAACCAGATGGAGCTCACCTACGCATTGCAAACGAACTCCGACTTTTTCCTGAATATCTCGGCATTTGGAAGAAGAACCAATAATTCCATCGAAAGCATCGTAACGATGGATGCACAGGGCGTGGCCACGACAACCAAGCAAAACCTGGCGTCGAATGCGCAATATGGCGTCAATTTCTCAACATCGTTCTCCCTCCTGCCCGACTGGAAGATCAACAGCAACGCCAACATCCGGCAGGCCCGTTTCAAAAGCGGTGCGCTCGGGATCGATAACAAAGGGGCTGCATGGGGAGTCAATATCAATACCAGCCTGAAACTGCCCAAAAATTACAGCGTACAGGCATATTGCGATTACGACGCCCGCAGTATCGAGTTACAGGGTTTCGAAGGCGCCTGGCTCTATTACAGTTTTTCGGCGAAAAAAGAGCTTCCCGCGCGCAAGCTCTCGATCACGCTCACGACGGTAAGCCCCTTTGGTTCGTATCGCCCCCAAAAAGAGGTGGTGAGCTCGCCGGAATTCTATTCGGTCACCCGGAATCAGTACCTGATGCGGTCCGTCAAACTTTCGCTGAACTGGGAGTTCGGCGGGTTGTTCAAGCAAGGCTCTGGGCGCAAGATCAACAACGACGACCTTAAAAATGTAAAACAAGGCGGCTAAATCCTAAGGATACTTCTTCATTTCAAAAGCCTCACTATACTTTGTTTTAAACGGGGGCACATGGCCGCCGGCGCTCCTCCGGGACAAAAACCGGCAGGCATCGCACGAATACGGAACGCAATACAGTATACGCAATACGCAGGCAAAAGCGTGACCCGAAGGGTAATTAGGTCGCTTGAAGGCAGTTCCTGGAAGCTTACCAACGGGCAAACCAAAGTTTTTTGTCAATATTCAGCTACAAGGACACGCCTGTTGTTCTTCAAAAGAGAATTAATTATAGTTCATGTTTCAACAGTAATTCCAAACAAAAAAGCCCCTGGCAAAATGCCAGGAGCTTTTCAATTTTTAAGCACCCATTTTACTTATAAAAGTTATCGTTTTCCAGTACGGCTCCGGAATCTTGTTTTCTTAGATAAAAATTGCGCTTTTCCAGCTCAAATCCAAATTAAACAACATATTCAATGGCTTAACGTACAAGGAAATGGAAGATTGCCAGTTTATTTTTGTTAAAAATCAAACTGTGCATGGCCGGTTTACCGGCAATGTTTGAAAATGAAGTATAATCTTGGTTTATATGAAGTGCGGGCTGGCATCCTTTAAACCCTCCCACAAATGCAATTCCGGTATGTTTTCTTTTCATGGCCAATAGCTTCTTTTATTCTTTCTCAAAGCATCCATTCCTTAGCGAGTTTAAAGTAATCCTAAATAGCTGTTGAACTAAAATAATTTCGCTGAATTATGCATTAATTTCGACCAATACCTATATTATTGCAGACGAATGAAATTTAGTATAGAAGTTAAGGTCAGAGTATGTTGTCTCCCGGCAGGTTGCGGTGTATAATAGTAGACGATGAAGCTGATGCACGGCGATTGATTGAAAAATACGTGCAGAAAGTCCCTTATCTGGAACTGGCGGGCGTTGCCGAGAGCGCTACCGATGCTCTTTTCCTGATCAGGGAAATGAAGCCGGACATTGTTTTCCTCGACATAGAAATGCCCGAAATGACTGGATTTGAGCTGTTAAAGCTCCTTCCGTCCGCCCGGCCCGCCATGATCATGATTACGGCCGACCCATCTTATGCGCTCGAAGGGTATGAGCATGAGCTGACGGATTACCTTCTTAAACCAGTCTCTTTCGAAAGGTTCTTAAAGGCTATCAACAAGGTCGACAGCGTACGTTTCCAGAAACAATTGCCGGGTGCTTCCGAAAAGGTGAGGGAATTTGTTTCGTCGCAGGCAGAACCGCAGGAACGGGTACACGATACGGAGTTCTCAGGCTCCCTAAATGATTTCCTTTTGTTAAAAGAGAATAAGAAACTCATTAAAGTAGCGCCCGCCGAAATCCACTTTATTGAAGGCATGCGCGATTACCTTAAATTATATTGGTCGGACCGTGTTGCGGTGATTCATATGACGATGGCTAAAATCGAAGAAGCACTGCCGCCCGCCCAGTTTTTGAGGGTGAACCGCTCCTATATAGTCAATAAAAAAGTAATTCGGGAAATCGAAGGCAATGAGATCACCACGAACAGCGGACGGAAAATTCCGATTGGTGTAACCTATCGTGCCAATGTACTTGCCGCGTTACAGAAGAACAGAATCTGACAGACTATGCGTTTCAATCCTATTTCATCTGAAAAAAGGGCAAAAACAACTAGGGTTATTTATCATTTACTGGCCTGGATAGCACTCTGGTGCATTGCACGCTATTATAGCATTCCCGCACTTACGAAGGATAACCTGCAAGTTATACAGCATGCTTCCATTGCGGTGTTTGTCCAATCCATTTCGGTATTCTATCTGATGGGATACGTGGTATTCCCCCGCTTCTTGTACGGCCGAAAAATAATTTCGCTGGTTATAAGCCTGATTATCATATTCCTGCTGGTTCATATCACCAACTACTATGAGTTCAAATACCTGGCAACCATCACAAACGCCTCGGATGAAAATCCCCTTTATGTAAGCAGGTTGTGGGACTTTTATCAGTCACGTGGCCATTGGATCAGCTGCTTTACGAATTTTGACGTTGCATATGCGGATTATGCGTGGAGCCTCTACTACATTACTCCATTGCTAGCCATCAAGGTGATGCGCGATATTATTAATTCCAGGACAAAAAATATGCAGCTGGAAATGGAACGGCTCCAACTTGAAAAAGCAAACCTGAATCTGCAAACCCAAAGTTTACAATTACAAAAAAACAACCTTAATCTCGAACTCAGTTTTCTCAAATCGCAGATCAATCCGCATTTCTTATTCAATACCCTCAATGCTATCTACACCAAAACGGTGGACGTCGACGAACAAGCTGCTGACCTGGTGCTTAAACTATCCGATCTGATGAGATACAGCCTCTACGAATCGAGTAAGGAAAGTGTCGTACTTTCGAGGGAAATCAGTTACATTGAAAATTATCTGGACCTGGAACGCACCCGGTTCTCGGATAAGGTGACAATCAATTACAAGTTGAAGGGCAATCCCGGGGAGTACCTGATCGCTCCGCTCCTGCTGGTTTCATTTGTCGAAAATGCATTTAAACATGGTACTGCCAAAAGCAAATACGCATCTTACGTAGACCTTTATATCGAATTGAAAAACAATACCTTATACTTTAATATTAAAAACAATATTCCCCAAAACACCCGGCCCCAAAAGGCTCCCAGGGCGCGGGACACCAAAGTGGGCGGCTTCGGTTTGAGCAATACTTCAAAACGCCTTCAATTGCTCTACCCCGACAGACATACCTTGTCGGTGCAGCAGAACGAAACTGAGTTCAGCGTAGACTTAGAACTTCAACTGGACGCAGCAACGGCGGTTCAGTACTTTACCTCCTGATAGTCTGCAATCCGGACCTAACGTATAAAGGAAAACGTTACATCCGCGAATCACGAAAAATCGACAGTTCTTTGTCAAAATATTTATTGAGTGAATTAAATTACTTTTATTTTCAGAATTTCCTTTTCATATTGAAACGGCTGTGAAAAACACAGTATACAACTACCCTTGCACCCAGATATATTTTAAAATAGAATTTACAAATGTTCAAACATATACATCCATTCTCTGGGCCTTCCACAACAAATTGAAAATGAATTTTTTGAATTTGAAAATGTCCGGATGAAAAACATTTTAATTGTAGAAGATTACCAGATTCTAAGGCTTGCAACAAGAATACTCTTACAGGATTTATACAAAGCCGCTGTCATTCGCGAGGTGGGGTCTTTCAATGCGGCATTGTGCGAACTCGAAAAGAATTTGCATGATCTTGTTATCCTGGACGTTCAGATTCCTGAGGGGCAGGGTTTTGAGATGATCGGAATCATGCGTGCCGTTCAGCATAATGTTCCTATTCTTATCTTCTCGGCGATTGAAGAAAGAGTTTATGGAATCCATTATCTGCGTTCGGGTGCAAATGGTTTTATATCAAAAAATTCGAATACCGAAGAGCTACGGGCCGCCGTTACATCGATCGCGGATACGGGCAGGTATGTGAGCCCCAGGATCAAAGTGGAATTGCTTAACCAGCTTGATAAGCACAATTATAAAGCCGACAATCCGCTTCTTGAACTGTCCACACGGGAAATCACGATCATGGATATGCTCATCGACGGGTTTTGGATCAAAGAGATAGCCTCAAAACTGGACCTTACCGAAAGCTCTGTCAGCACCTATAAAGCGCGGCTTTTTGAAAAACTGCACGTCACGACGCTCATAGAAATGTTTCAAAAAGTGAGGCATTATAAGGACATGGATTGAAGATTTCCCTCGGCTACGAGCTCCTTGTGCAGCAGCCCCCATTCATTCATCCGGTCGATAATGGGTAAAATGCTCCGCCCGATGTCCGTCAGCGTGTACTCGGTATAGAGCGGAAAGCCGGTGGACTGGCATTTTTCGACGATACCGCTCGCTTCCAGCTCACGCAGCTGCATGTCCAGCACGCGGGGAGTGGCCCCCCTGATCTCGCGATGCATTTCGCTGGGCCGGCGGAAGCCGCGCTGAATGGCGTCAAGTAAACACGGTTTCCATTTTGCCCCGAACACTTTCATGGCAATGGTAATACCGCATTCGAGGTCTTCGGGTGTTTTTCTCTGGTACATATGGCTAATGAATAGGCTGATCGCTGTCGTTTCTACCCCCCAATTTAGTCAATACCGAATAAATTTTCGGTTACCGAATCTTTTTTCGGTTATTGATGGCGGCCGGGTAAGTGCCGAATTTTGTGTTCATCAAATCAAAAACAAACAGAAAATGAACACGAAACAAATCACCATCATAGGTTTAGGACAAATGGGGACCCGGCTCGCGGAATTGCTCGTTGCAAAAGGTTATGACGTATCAGTCTGGAACCGGACCCGCGCGAAGGCCGATGGCATTGCGGGTGTCACTGTGTTTGAAAACCTCGAAGACGCAATCCGGCAGAGCCCGCTCGTCGTGATATGCGTCCTGGACTACGCGGCCGTGCAACGCATTCTGGTCAGTATTGGCGACAAATCCGTTCTGGACGGCAAAACGCTCATCAACTTCACCACCGCCGATCCGCAGGAGGCAGAAGAAGTTGAAACGACGCTTTTCAAAATCAATGCAGGGTATATCAATGGCGCTATCCAGGTGGCGCCCGACCAGATGGGCCTGCCCGAAACCACGATTATCGTGTCGGGAAACCTGGTCCATTTCGAGCGAAGTCAGGACGCATTGGCGGTTTTTGGAGGAAATATCAAATACCTGGGCAGCCGCGCTGCGTTGGCCTCGGCCATGGACCTCGCTACTTTGACGTGGCTCTACGGTTCCTACACAGGCCTGATCCACGGCATTGTGCTCTCTCAAAAAACCGGCCTGTCGCTGAGCGCATTCAGCGAGATACTGGGCGAAATAACGCCCGGATTTACGGAATTTTTCAAACACCAGATCGGTGTGGTGGAGAAGGGCGATTTTACCATCAGCCAAAGTCCGCTGGCGATCAGCGTGGCGGCTACGCAGCGCATTCACGATGCATTCCGGAACGCGGGTACGCAGCCGGCTTTTGTGAAAACGATCAGCGATCTGCTGCAAAAAGCGGAATCCCGCGGATTGGCCGGGCAGGAACTTGCTGCGCTCGTCAAAGTCGTCGAATAACAACACCTTCCAATGTTTGCCCGCTCACTGAACCCTCAGATCCCGCGGGCAAGCAATGCTTTGAACACATCCTTGTAAAGCTCCCCCACGGGAATTTCAACAGGAACCAGCTGCACCGAATTTTTACTCACAGAATCGACCTTGCTCTCTGCCACGATCAATGAACGGTGAATGCGAAGGAAACGGGATGCAGGAACTCGTCGCAGCCAAAAGGTTTTAACAGACATGGGCATCAACAAATCGATCATCCTTTCCGTCTGTTTGTGCGCGGATCGCTTTGATCGCGCGGGCACAGGTAATGGCTGCCGATCCGGTCGGCCCGGATAATGGAGCAGCCCCTCAGCGCCAGCGCCCTCCAATTGAAGGACTGGTGTACGCGTCGGGGCTGTGGATTGATGAAGTGCTTAATGTACGGCAAACTGGCCTGGCTGGTAGTCGCCCGCTTCGGTGCGGAATGCGATGTTGAAGCGGTTGTAGGAGTTGATGGTCGTGATTGCCAACGTGAGATCGACGATCTCTTCGTCCGTAAATTGCTCTTTAACAGCATCGAATACCTCGTCGGTAACTTCGCGGTCTTTCAGTACCGTTACCGCCTCCGCATAGGCCAATGCCGCACGCTCACGTTCGGAATAGAAGGGTGCTTCCCGCCAGGCATTCAGCATATACAGCCGCTGCTCGGTTTCGCCCTCTGCACGGAGGTCTTTGGAATGCATGTCCAGACAAAATGCGCAGCCGTTGATCTGCGACACCCGGAAATAGATGAGGTTCAGCAGGCTTTTCTCCACCTGTGATTTGGCCAGGTACCCGCCGATTCCATACATGGCTTTCAATGCTTTTTGTCCTTTTTCCTGAAAATCGATTCGTTGTTCCATGCTAATTTTAAATGATTAAGTGAATGAGTTAAAAATCAATGAGTTAAGAATGAATGAGTGAATAATTCACCGACTCATTTACATGACGAACGAGATTTTCAGGATTGGACAATTGGTAAAAAAAAATCTGAGTTTTTCCGGGGTTTGGGGGTGGGTAGAAACGGGTGCATATGCGACTTTACAATTACATAACAATTCAATAATACCCTGGTCAAGTAGATCCTCTTCTTTTGCGGCAAATTTTGTTTAACCAACAACATGCTCATGCATAAGAGATTTTTACTTCCTATTATCCTGACATTGCTTTGCTGCTTCGGCAACATCGTGGTGTTGAGGGCTCAAACGACGCAGGCGTCGATCTCCGGTATGGTTACCGATGACCAGAATGTCGGATTGGCCGGAGCGACCGTTCAGGTTAAAAACGCATCCACAGGTTTCACAACCGGGACCGTTACCAACGCCAAAGGCGAATATGCATTCAAAGAGCTTCCACTCGGCGGGCCTTACACGGTTACGGCCACTTACGTAGGTTTTGGTGAGCAAAAACAAAGTGGCTACCTCCTCAACCAGGGCGACGCTGTCAAGGTCAGAATGAGTATGAAAGAGGCTGGCCAGACGCTTGAAGTAGTGAGCGTTGTGGCTTCGGGTATCAAGAATAAAATTGAAAACCTGGGCGCTTCCACGGCTATTTCGGCCAGGGACATTACCCGGCTGCCGGTGAACGGACGGAATTTCACGTCGCTCATGGATCTCTCGCCATTGAGCCGCGGGGGGAACATTTCGGGCCAGTTGGGTTCTTCCACAGGCTATACCATCGATGGTATGAGTTCAAAAAACCCTACTTCCGCAGGCGCTACCACCAGCCGGAGCGGTGCCCCCTACTCGATCTCGATTGAAGCGGTGCGTGAGTTTCAGGTGATCACCAACCAGTATGACGTCACTTACGGACGCAGCGGCGGTGGCACCATCAGCGCAGTGACGAAATCGGGTACCAACCAATTGAGCGGTAGCGCATTCAACTACACGCGTGCCGACTGGTTGTCGAGCCCCTATGATATTCGTGGCAACAGGATCAACAACAAGTTCGCTACCAACCAGTTCGGTTTCTCATTGGGCGGACCGATCCTGAAAGACAAGCTGCACTTTTTCATGGCATGGGACCACCAGCAGGACAGCCGTCCACTGATCATCGCCGACATTCTCAGCCCGGTTGACGAAAACCGTTTCAATGTTACCCGCGCTACGCTCGACAGATTTGTGGAGATCGGCCGCAGCAAGTATGGCATGGCTGATACGCAGCAGTTTGGGACATTTGATAAAAAACGTGGTTCGGACGCCGCATTTTTACGTCTCGACTGGCAGTTGAATAATAAAAACCTGTTGACGATCCGTAACAACTACACCAACGACCGCAACAAGCTCGGTCTGGCGGATAATACGACGATTAACGCATACGAATCGTACGGAAACGATTTCAACCAGGACAACAGCTTGCTAGCCTCTCTTCGCTCGACAATCACGTCGAAAGTGACCAACGAGCTGAAAGTACAGCATTTGTTTATCAAACAGAAAAGTGCTCCCGGCGACCAGCTTCCGGCAGCCAACATCCCGAGGGCGATCGTAGAGAACGTCAACTCCGTGCTGAGCGACGGCAACTCTCGCGCGACCAACATCCAGATGGGTGGCCACCGTTTCGCGCAGGAGCGTTTTACCAACAATGTGCTCCAACTGGTGGATAACCTGTATTATAATACCGATAAAGTGGAGTACACTTTTGGTGTGGATATGATGATGACCAGCTCGCATTCAACCTACGGCTCGGAAGTGAACGGTCGTTTCCACTACAATGTGGATGCTGCTGCGGGTAAAACCTCCCTCGACCAGTTCAATGACCTGAAACCTTACCGTTACTACCGTGAAGTACCTTTGATGGACGACTGGTCGGTGAAAGGGACTATCTGGAATGCAGGCGTGTACGGCCAATTGAAAACCAGCCTCGCTACCGGACTTGACGTAGTAGCAGGTCTGCGCCTCGATTACGCGCATTACCCGAGCTCGCCTCTGAACCAGACTTTGTACGACGCCCTGAAGATTCGGACTGATAACAAGATCAAGTCGTTCGTAGTGCAGCCGCGTGTACAATTTACCTGGGACGTGAACGACAAGCATACCGACATCTTCCGCCTGGGCGGTGGCGTGTTCGCTTCGGATATCAACAACTATGTCGTGATCAACAACCTGACATTCGACGGAAAACACCTCGCGACCGTCGATGTCCGCAGCCCGAACATTCCTACCCCGGATTTCGCAGCTTACCGCGCCAACTACAACAGCATTCCGACATTGGCACAATTCCAGCTGCCGACGATCAATACCAATGCCAAAGACGCGCGCGTGCCTATCATTTACAAGGCTAACATTTCCTACAACAAGTACCTGACCGACAAACTGAAAGTGGGTATCGCGGGTTACATGAGTCTCGGCCGCAACAATTATATGTATGTGGACAGAAACATGGTTGACGAGCCCTTCTTCCGCCTGGCCAACGAGGGAAATCGTGGTGTGTACGTTCCGGGTGGCGACAAAATGCCTACCAACGGCGCGGGTGACTGGCTGCTGGGACGCAAGGCCACGCAGTTCGGCCGTGTACTGGAATTGAACAGCGAAGGAAAAGTCAATGCATTCTCTTTTGTGGCTGACGTGAAATACCAGTACTTCCGCGACGGAGAAATCACTTTGAGCTATACCTACAATGATGTGAGAGACAACACCTCGTTCAACGGTAACGTAGCGAACAGTGCTACGCTCTCATTGCCGGTAAGGGACGATCCACGTAACCTTAGTCTGATGTCCTATTCGGACAACCAGTTCCGTCACAAAATCGTATTCTACGGCTCGCTGCCTAGCTTCTGGGGTGTAAATGTGGGTGTTCGTTATTCAGGAATCGGCGGTACGCGCTACACATTGCTCTCCGGTGGTAATACCAATGGCGACTTCGTAGGCACCAACGACCTCGCATTCGTTTTTGACAGAAATGACCCGAGCGTACCTGAAAACGTGCGTACAGGGCTCCAAGCCATTCTTGACAACAAGGATGCAAGCCAGAGCATCAAGGATTATATCACTAAAAACTCAGGGAAGATTGCTGAAAGGAACGGTGGTATCAACGGCTTCTACGGCGTATTCGATGTCCGTGCATCCAAACGCATCAAGATCGCGGGCACGCATGCTATCGAAATTTCTGCCGACGTGTTTAACTTCGCAAACTTCCTGAACAAGGATTGGGGCCGCAACAAGTCGCTGGGTACACAAGCGCTCTATGCATTGGGTATCCCCGCTGCCAATGGCAAGCCTGCGGTTGCTGCATTCGACAGAACGAAAAACCAATATGTATACCGCGTGAACACTGCGGGTGTGGTAACGCCTTCGGGTAACCCGTACCAGGTGCAGATCGGGTTGCGGTATAGCTTCTGATAACTTCGCCTGCAATAGCGGAGCCCCTCGGTCATAGGATCGAGGGGCTTTTTTGTGCGCGCTTTCTCCCTTCGATCATTTCCATGTAGCCGTATGTTCATTGTAATATATCGGGAAGGAAATAGTGGCTTTTGCACATTTGTTAAAAGGAGGGCATTAAAAGCAATTCCCAAACCCTATTCATTAACATTTAACAACGTGACCATGAAAAAGAACTGCACAAAATTTCTATTGTTCTTTCTGACAATGATGGCGCTTACGATGCTCGCGTGCGGACATTTAGGCGACCGCACAACGGTCGTATATGGCAAGGTGTACGACCAGAATAAGGTGCCGGTGGATAGCATTATGGTTTTGGTAAGCGGCTCACGATTGAAAGGCTCGGTTGATCTCAAATCAACTTATACCGATGAGAATGGTGATTATGAGATTGCTCTGGAAGTACCTAGAAAGTACGGAAGTGTTGGTGTTACCATTCCATATTTACCGCAAAACAGCAAGTTTGAAGAAAAATACAAAATCCGTGAACGAATTGGCGAAAGCTCGAAACCGATGATCGGTAAGAAAACGCAATGGGATTTTCAATTAGAACCTAAATAATTTTGAATGCATTTCCATATGTGGAGACCTAGCCTCATCCGATCTATCAATGTTCTCCCTCTTGATCATTCATCGTTTGCCGTTCGTTCATTGCGGCGTGCCGGGAAGAAAATAAAGCTTTGTTTTGAAGAAATTTATCATTTGCAGTAAATACACTGACGCTATGAAAAGGGTTCAAATCCATTAAGCAGAAAGGAAGCGCGGTGGGATTTTGAGACAAACATCAATAAGCGCATCATAATTTAAACCTAGCAAACTCAATTATGGAAACACACTTCAAAATTCAATCAGGGATTTTCAAAATATGGCTCTTTTTGCCAATAATGACGTTGGCGATGTCGGCTTGCGGACATTTAGGTGATCGCACCACAGTCGTTTATGGCAAGGTATTTGACGAAAATCAGGTGCCTGTGGACAGCATCTTGGTCTTGCTGAGCGGCGCGAAACTGACAGGCTCGATCGAGCTTAAATCAACTTACACTGATGAGAATGGTGACTATGAGATTGCTCTGGAAGTCCCTAG
>CBIHPQ010000058.1:0-21118 GCA_966211825.1 uncultured Dyadobacter sp.
CGGTGACCACCGGGCCGATTTTGTAATTTTCAATAATGTCTTCACCCTGATGGATGTCTTCTATTTCAAAAAAGAAGGCAAGGAGAATTTGCTTGAAAAAGTAAAAAACGGCTATAACCACGTAACTGAGTGGGTTTACAAAAAGCTCACCGATGAGAATGGCTTTCACATCCGCGGTAATCTAACGGTCTACCCTTTTAATGCGATACAGCCAGCGTTATATGCCGTTTCCGATTTCAAAATGCAGAATGGCATTGGAGGCTACAACACCGTTCAATACACCTATGAAGCAAGTAAGCTGCACCGTGCAGGCAAAGGCTTTCTCGGATTTGGCAAAATAACGGCCAACAATCTGGCGACAGGGATCAAAACCGTTGCGGAAAATGAATTCAATACCACTTATTACACAGCGATCCCCTACCGGACTTCGATCCACCTTGCGTCAACCAATGCCCTGCTGAGTCAAACAACCAACACCAATGTAGTCGTTTCTCCGGCCGCCAAACGTTTTTGGGTAAAAACAACCAATATCCTTGAAAACAAGGCATTAGAAGGCAGAACGACCAATACGGTAAATGTGTATGACGATTTTGGAAACGTCAAGCAAAGCACAGTCAATAATGGCGTGGAAACTGTTTTCACCGATATCATTTACGGAGCCTATCCGGCCGGGATGCTGAACAAGCCGACGTCAGTGACCGTTACAACTACCCGGTCGGGGCAACCTGCCTTCACCGTTTTAACAGGCTACGGTTATAATGGCATTGGTCAGCTTACTTCCAAAACGGATTTTTCCGGCCTTCCTAAAAACGTTGTCACTACCTATGAATATTTTCCTTTAGGAAACCTGAAAAAGACAACCATCACTCCGAATGGGCCAAGCGCTTCTCTTCCACGCTTTACCTCGTCCATATACGATCTGAAAGGCCGCTATGCCGAATCCAGTGTGAACGAACTCGGCCAGACTGCCACCGCTACCTATGATCCCAAATGGGGCAAACCATTGACCTCAACGGGCGTCGACGGGCTGGTTACAACTTACCAATATGATGTATTCGGAAGGCCGACCGTTACAACGATTCCTGCGCCAGCCGCCTACAACATTACGCAAAGCTACGGATGGGACCTGGCCAACGGCGTGGTGTGGTACAGCCTGGTCTCACATCCTGGTAAACCGAATGTTAAAATATGGTATGATTTGCTGGGCCGCGAGATCAGAAGAGAAACCAAAGGTTTCGGCAATCAACCGATCACACAGGTTCAAGCCTATGATGCCAGGGGTAACGTTGTATCCAATACCCAGCCGTACAAAGCAGGCGAAACGTTCATCACCACCACCACGCAATTCGATGAATACAACAGGCCCTACAACATCAACAGTGGCGCGCTGGGTACGAAAACGATCAGCTACGCCTATGGTTCCGGCGAACTTACTACTACCACGACCACTCCAACCGGTACAAGCTCTCAGAAGAGCGATGCCAGTGGAAAGGTGATCAGCTCGACGGACGATGGCGGGACATTGGCGTACGCCTATTTCAGTCATGGTGGAATAAAGGACATTAAGAGCGGTGCCGTGACACTCGCCAGCAATCAATATGACGCCTATGGCCGTCAAACGCATTTGACCGATCCGAACGCTGGCACCACCCAGTATGACTACAATTCATTAGGTGAACTGGTGAGCCAAACCAATGCCAACGGAGCGACTTACACATTAACCTACGATGTTGCGGGAAGGATTGCCACCAGAACAAAAGCTGGCGAACCCGCGACCATTTACCAATACCGGGCCTCGGGCAACGGTATCAACCAGATTGAAAAAATAACCGGCTTTGCCGGGAACCTGGAAGAATACACTTACGATGCCCACGGGCGAATGTTGACGAGCAAGGAAACCATAGACGGCACTCCTTACACAACCACCCACACCTATAATAATTACGGGGACATTGCTTCTGTCCTGTACCCTTCCGGATTTGGGACTAATCATGCCTATGACAGTAACGGCTGTCCGACGAGCATCAAAAATACCAACAGCTCGGTAACACTTTATACCAACACCGGCATGAATGGTCTGGGTCAAAACACGGCTTATACGCTGGGCAATGGCAAATCGTCGGTTATCAGCTACGATTATGGCATTCCGAAGTTGTTCTCAACATCCGGTGTACAAAACCTGGAACTGACCTGGGATTATCCGAAAGGCAACCTGACCAAGCGCAAGGATTACATCAAAAACAAGGAGGAAAACTTTACGTACGACAATCTCAGTCGCCTGCTTACCGCAACCGTAACAGGCAAGCCCGCACAGACGCTCAGCTACGAACCTTCGGGCAACATTGCCTCGAAAACCGATGCTGGACAGCAGTTTAGCTACCATCCTGCAAAACTCAACGCGCTCGCGGGCATCATCGCGCCTACCACCGCATTGCCCATGCTCACGCAGGACATTACCTACACGGCCTTCAACCAGCCAGAAAAGATCACCGAAAACGGTTCAGGCCAGCCCTATGAGCTCACCTACACCTACGATGCCGGTTACCAGCGCATCAAGGGCGTCATGAAAAAGAACGGTGCATTGATCAACACGCATTACTATTTCGGAAGCTATGAAAAGGACATCACCACCGGCGTACCCGACAAGCACCTGCATTACATACACACGCCCGCAGGCCTCTCAGCCATCGTGATCCGCGAGAACGGCACTGACCAATATTACTATACCTACACCGACCACCTGGGCTCGCTCCTGACATTGACCGCCTCCAACGGCACCGTCATCCTCGACCAGAACTTCGACGCCTGGGGCCGGTTGCGACATCCTGCTAATTGGGACTACGCCAACGTTCCCGCTCCGACGAGTTATCTGTACCGCGGGTTTACCGGCCATGAGCATTTGACCAATTTCAATTTGATCAATATGAATGGGAGGATGTATGATCCTGTGGTGGGGAGGGTGCTGAGCGTGGATAATTATGTGCAGAATCCGCTTTCAACGCAAGCTTATAATCGGTATAGTTATGTGATGAATAATCCTTTGAAGTACACGGATCCTAGTGGGCAATTCTTTGGTACGATAATGACTTTTAACGGGGATTTATTTGAGACAGCCTTCTTTCACGGCGGATTGGACCCGACAAGCAAAAATGCAAGAAACAATGCATGGAGAAACTTTGATCCGACCGCAACTGGCACGCGCACGAACAATGCTTGGAAAATCGATATAGGGGTTTTCAAGACCGATCCCAAGCTTAGTTTCTGGGGCCGAGCCGGCACTTTACTTTCGAGATTTACATGGGAAGCTCCGCAGACCGTTTTAGGCAACCTTTATTCTCATTTCAGAAATGGTACCAGACAAGTTGATAACGTTGAATATTGGCATGGAGCGACGCTAATCAATTCTAATGGCGAGGAGAAATGGGGATTAACTCTTGGGCCTTATATTAATTCGGAAGACATGGAGGTTGGCGATGATATGTTTCGCCACGAATATGGTCATACTCTTCAAAGCAAGCTACATGGACCGCTTTACATCAGTCATGTGGGCGTCCCTAGCCTCATCGGATCAACTCTTAATCAAATAGGCTGGCACAATCACGACAACGAGTGGAACGAAATTCAGGCTAATAAAATGTCGTACAAATACTTAATGAAACGCGAGCCACAAATTCTTAACGAAGGCGCCGGTGGCCGTTCTTGGAGCAATGAAGACCGACTATCGTATGTAAGAGATCTGTATTTCTTCATATTTCCTCCATCATACCTTTCCCTTTTGAACTTCTAACTCAATTGAGATGATACGTATCATAATAACACTCACTATTGCCATTTCGTTAACTGCCTGTTCAAACTCATGTGAAAATCCATTCGGACTCCCAGTGGCTTACACTCTTCACATTCAGAACAACAGCAACAATCTAGTGTTTTACAAGATAAGTAAGATTTATCCTGACACTTCAATTCAAGACTCACTTGTTACAGGCGGCATTCTACCTTCAAAACAGCAACCGTATGAGTCGCGTAAAACTTGGTCGAAATTTTTCGAAGCACTGCCCGCGGACACTCTGAGCGTCTTTTTCTTTTCTCCCGATACCGTACATAAATATGGCTGGAAGCAGGTGCAAAGCAGATATCTGATACTCGTAAGAAAAGACATTAGTCTGCAAGATTTAGAAACTGGAAACTACTTGATCACGTATCCATGAGATTTAGATTATTCTCGATAGCACTTACTGCGGTGTTCATGGCGGGTACCTGTCGTATTCACATTGCAAGATTTAAAAGAGACATTTTCACTATTATTTACAAATAATCGAACATGAATTACCTAATATTTCCAATTCTCTTTTGCGTTCTCGCCTGCAACAGCAATCCGAATTGTCCGAAGGGAAGTCATTCGATTATCACTATTACGAACCAGTCATCCAAACGTATCTACTATGAGATTTACTGGAATTATCCCGATACAGCCATTGGTCAGTATAACCTGGTGCATAGTAATGGTGATCTCAAACCTGGTGGAAGCTCAATCCGAACAGCAATATACTTTGTTGCATTCATTTTAAGAGCTCTGTTGCGCAAATGTTTTTAAATTTACAAAATCAACCAAATAAGTCGTTGAAACAAAAAATGAGAACAGAAACTATTAAATACCTTATCCACGATCGTTCGATGACAAAATTGGAAGCACGCGAACAAATAGCTATGTTAAAACAGGTACCATCCTGATGAATTTATAGCTAAGCACTGCTCGATCGAGATCATCAGGGGTTTATCTCCGGGAGAGTTGAACTCTTTTTGCAACTAAATATTGTGCAATGGTTTACATTATGCGCAATTGTCAAAATTAACCGACATGACACTTAATAAAGTTAAACTCATACCTTATACATGAAAGTAAAACTATTCTCAATTTCTCTCATTACTGCTTCTTTCGCTAATACGGGTAATCGTGAAAGGCCAGATTGCCGCCGCGTAAAGAATGTAATGTACCTTATTGTCCTCACATCGGCTTATATACATTCTTCATATGGCCAAAATCAATATCTAAGTCTTGATTTCACTTGCGATGGAAAGAGGGGAGAATATAGCACTGTTTCGATTGACCGAAGGAGCAATACTCAACTGCTTGGTTACTTACCAGTCAAAGGCTATTCCGGCCTGGCGGAAGTTGAATTTAGAGGTGCTCTTGCCGATAGCATAGGAAATTTCTTTTTGAATCAATCCCCCGGTGACAGCAGATCGGGCGTGCTTATCCTGGAAAACTTCTTTCTGAATGGTGGCTCTAATCCTGCAAAGCTGATATTGTCTATGAGATTTTATTCCGAAATCACCCAAGGAAAGTACACACCCATTTGTCTGATAGATACGACTTATCGACTACATGCCGACGATCTTTTTGCGCAAATCAGCGAGCAATTCTGCGAGATATCTAAACAAGTCCATGCCGAGATCACAAAACCAACACGCGGTCCCTCGCTTGTATCCAGAAATGATTTAAATCATCTGGACAGTCTGGAAAAGCTGAGCATACCCATGTATGTCGCAGACAAACCGGCTTCCGGTATCTACAAAGACTACGCACATTTCAAAATGAACACACCCGATGTCGACACCGAAATATTTATCACCGTCTCGAAAAAAGGTAAGATAGAAGTCGATCGCACATATAAGGAAAAAAACAAAAAGGTGAAGTTGGATCCCGCAGGCATTTACGCTGTTTCGGATGGTAACAGAATATTGAAAGTTACACCTTCAGGTGAGTATTTCGAGATAGTCAAACACGGATTCGATTTTTATTATGACCGACCAGGGTATTTCCATGATGAACCCAACAATCTTTCGTCATACTATTTCCCCGGAGGTGGCAGAATCGGAGCAACGCAGTCGGGAGATTTGGCAATTCGAATTGGAGGCCCGAAGCAGATAAATTCCATACCTGTTTATCGATTCAAAATTAACTATAAGAAGGGGAACTCAATACCCGTTAGTCTTAGAAAATAATCAACGCACTTTCCGATCGGACACTCATCATGTCACTTTGATAATTAGTTATATAAATAAAATAGTAAACAGCTTAAATTTATCGAGTTCAGTTTCCAGGTTTGAACAATTCTCCGAACAAAATGCATTTTTATATTCTAGAAAGTTCGTCAATGTACCTCAGTCGCCCAGCCAGACTACAAGCCGATCAGATTTTTCTATCGCCCTTCTATTGGGCCCATATTTGCAACGAGATCATTTTCGCCTGATCATATTTCCGAAAACTTGATAGGAGCCAAATTCCAAAACATCTTCTGTCAGCCTCTCGGGATTGTTTTTTTCTATCTAAATATGGGCATAGAGTGGCATCTCTCCTTATCTCCTGTTCAAAATACAAAGAAAAGGAATAGCCAATTAATAAAAGCTATTAATCTACGATATGGAGACAGCTATTATGTAACCATATCTTCCAGTACCCCATATGATTATTCAGGTAATAACTCCGATCCCATGACTCGGGGGAGCATCGGCCCGTCCTATAAAATCGAAAAGAACAGGTTCATTTTTGTTGGGCGTATGATGGTAGGTGCCGTTTCAATCGCTACTAACTCGGGGCGTGTTAGGTTAAAAGAAAAGAACACAAATGAGTTATTGCACATCGATTGGGACACCGAATATGCCAACAAAGACTGCTTCTCCGTGAATCCGTCCTTCACATTCGCCTATCGGGTGAACCGGAGAATAACATTTGATTTGGACCTGGATGCATGGTTCTACAACACCGATGTCACCTATATCGAAAGCGTCACAAACGCTGTCTCCGGCAGCCTGATCACTAAGGAATATGAATACAATCATTTTATGAACGATATCAGCATAGGGCTGGGTATTATGGTGGTATTCAAGTGACAATTTGTTTAAGTAAACAATTATTCATCAAACCCAATGAAAAACATACTTCCACTCTTCATTATCTTTCTCATTTCCAGTGCCCAGACTTGCTCTTCCCAAGACAACCCAAAAGCGGTCAGCCAAGAATACGAATCCTGCTGCGGCACCCAACCCGTCGAATTTTCTTATGAAAAGAAGCGGATTTACGTTCCAAATGTCTTTACTCCCAACAAAGACGGCGTGAATGATTATTTCTTCCCTGTCGTAAACGATGTCGTTACGGACGTTGGGGGCGTTGCCGTATACAGTGTCGAAGGCGATACGATGCTATACCAAAAGCCTTACTTCAATTCCAAAATGCCTGTGCATGAGTACGGCTGGGATGGGCTAAGGCCGGATGGGTCGCGGTATAAGGGGGCGTTCCGGTATAAAATGCGAGTGGACGACATGCAAGCGAACAAGCACATTGTCGAGGGACGCGCGTGTGCTATCGTATGCGGGAGCGGATCGGAAGTATTTCAGACCAAAAGCGGGTGCTATTTTCCCGTTCAGGCCAGTAAAGAGGGGACATTAGATACATCGATTGCTCACGGCGAGAAAGACTGTTTTAAATAGGTCCAAAAACATATCACGTTATAACCTTAGCCATCACCTTATGAACACACACTTTACCTGCGCTGTGCTTTTCAGTCTCATGCTAACCTTTCCCGGAGTAATCAATGCGCAGATTAAATTTACTTACGACAATGCCGGTAACCGGATCAAACGGGAATTTAACGGCAGTCTCGTCCAGCTGGATGCCAAAGTTCTTCTCAGGGGCGCATACCGCCCGGGACAAGCGAACATGGGCAGAGATATACAAACCTATTTCAGTGCAAATTCGGGCTTGTTACCCGCCACGGATCCTTACGGCGGGAATGTCGTTTACAACAACATCGGTAATCCGGCAGGCGTGGCCGGTTCTCTGGTAGATTGGATCAAGATTGAAATTCGCGATGCCGCAAACCCGGCGGTAAAACTCCAATCGAAAAGCCTCCTCTTAAAAACGAACGGAAGCGTCGTCGACATCGACGGTACGCTTCCTGAATTCGTTGGGCAAGGCTCGCCGGTACGGATAGCCGTTTTCCAAAGGAACCATATTGCCATTCTGAGCAACCCAATTGCTTCTTTTAATGCGGGCACGACGATCTACGACTTTACGACAGCTCTTAACAAGGCCAGCCAGCTCCCGGGTGATGTCGCTCAAATGGGTACCATTAATGGAAAGTGGTATATGTGGGCAGGCGATGTGAATAACGATTTGGCCGTTGATGCCACTGATATGACAATAGCTACCAATGATCTTTTGAACGGCATTTATGACCAATACCTCTTTACCGACGTAAACCTGGACGGTGGCGTAGATGCAACAGACGCGAGCATCATGAATGATGCACTTGTTAATGGCTACCATTCGACCCTACTGAATTATGCTCCATAGGATTTATCGTAACCACACCTACATAAGGAGTGCTATTTCTCAAAGAGGGCAATCTTATATAACTCGCCTACACAGTAAGCAGTGCAGGCGATATACTGTCCGAAGTAGTGCAGCTTTTAATGCAACAAAAAAGCGCTTAGCAATCTCTTGCTAAGCGCTTCATTTTCAAGCTCCCGAAGCTGGGCTCGAACCAGCGACCCTCTGATTAACAGTCAGATGCTCTAACCGGCTGAGCTATTCGGGAATCATTATCCGGTTGTTGTACTCGAATTGTGGTGCAAATCTAGTAATTCAAGTTATACAGCGCAAGTCTATGCTTCAAAAAAATTATTACGCCTGCACCTTTGCCAGTATTAACTCCTTGACTTTCTTGGCATCTCCCTTCGTAAAATTATTGATAATAATTTCAGGACGCATGCGGGGAATGATCCGGATCGTCGAAAAGAACACCCCGCTCTCGATTTCTACGCCCGATATGTCGGAATAAAACACGAAGTTGTCGTTGCTTTTGAAAAGTTTCCTGACCTTGAAGGTTACGCCTTTCTCTCCGAATGTTACTTCATCGGGAAAAAAGGGGTTCATGAGCCCACTAGCACTGAATCGCTCGTTCATATTTGAATAGGTTATAATTTAATGCTTACAAAGGTACGTATACGACTTTCTTAGTTTCAAAGAATTCTTCGGTGAAAAAGTCCGATAACTCGTAAACCTGAGCCTTTTCCCTGATCTCTGAAAGTTCTTCGGCTAAGTCACCACCTTTGAGATATAAAATTCCATTCCTGCGATCGTGGAACGAGTTGCGGTTGATGTTCTTTTTTACCCAACCCACAAACGGTGCCATGCGCGTCACGGCACGGCTTACCACGAATTCATAACTATCGTCAAGCTTTTCGGCACGTACCTGCTCCGCACGAACGTTATCGAGTTTCAATGCGTCGACGATCTCCTGTACCACGCGGATCTTCTTGCCGATGCTGTCGACGAGGTGAAACTGTGCTTCGGGGAACATAATGGCCAGCGGGACGCCCGGAAAGCCGCCTCCCGTACCCACATCCAGAATGCTCGTACCAGCGCGAAATTCCTGCACCTTGGCAATACCGAGCGAATGCAGCACGTGGCGTTCATATAATGTATCGATATCCTGACGGGAAATCACATTCACACGGGCGTTCCAATACTCGTACAACTCGCCCATTTGCCCGAACTTGTCACGCTGGTCGGCGGTAAGGTCGGGGAAGTATTTATTAATCAATTCCATGATTTACGGGGTTTTCTACTCGTCATGGTCAAAAACCCGAAAACGCGGTAATAAACAAAACGCGCAACGTCCATCAGTAAAAAGCTGAACCACTCTACCGTTTTATCCAGCTTTATATTAATAATGATAAGTAAGAACCACTGAATGACCCATCTTACGCCAAAAATGACACCAAGATATTGCAGTAACAGCACGTCTTTCGTGATCAGCCCCCAGGCCAATGTGAGCAGTCCAATGCACCAGATCGCAATGTGCGTGCCTGAAAGCATTCCCAGAAGCACTTTGTTGCGGGGCTTGTAATAGCGGCTCACAGAAATATGCCGGCGTTTCTGGCGGAACCAGTCTTTCCAGGTGGTTTTAGGAACCGAATAAACAAACGAGTCTTCCTCGATCGAAACGGTGGTGTTGGAACTGGTAGCCACTTCATTCAGAAAAATATCGTCGTCCCCACCGAACACATGCTTGTGGGTATAAAAGCCCTTGTTTGCGAAAAATACGGAGCGCTTATATAATATGTTACGACCGACGCCCATATAGGTCAGCCCGGCGAGTGCAAAAGAGAGATATTGTACCGCAGTATAAAAGGTTTCGCAGCGGATAAACCAGTTCAGCAAACCCCTTTGTTTAAAATAAGGTGAAAAACCCAGGACAATATCCTTATCCTCGGTTACCCGGGAGGTCATAGCGGTTATCCAGTGGTTTGAAGCAGGGCGGCAATCGGCGTCCGTCATGAGCGCGATCGGGTATTTGGCTTGCTTCATTCCGACCGTCAATGCATATTTCTTGGGCGTGACGTGGTTGAACTGGTCGTTGATACGGATGTACCGGATGTGCTTCCAGCTGTTGATATTCTCGCGGATATACTCCTCACTCCCGTCGTCGGACCGGTCATCGAGCAGGATCACCTCGTATTCGGGATACTCCTGCGCATCCAGCAGCGGAATGAGTTCCGTAAGGTTTTCCCTTTCGTTCCAGGCACACACCAAAACGGTTACTCCGGGCATGGCGTTGCCATAATTTGCCCCTTTACCATAAAATGCCAGCCGTGTAAAAAAGAAGAGATAATAGAATAACTGAACAACTACAAACGCCCCTAGAGCATAGAGTAAAGAATCGGCCACAACAGAAGAGAGATGTAAAATTTTTCCATATTCATGCAAATATACTGTCATTGTCAGGAATGTTCGAGACGTTCCCCCTATTTTTGCACATCAGCAATTTAAAACCTTTTAATGAAGTTTACACTACAAGTTGAGGACCCCCATTCGAAAGCAAGAGCCGGGCTGATCGAGACGGATCATGGGGTGATCCAGACTCCTATCTTTATGCCTGTGGGTACCGCGGGGACTGTGAAGGCGGTCCACCAGCGCGAACTGAAAGAAGATGTAAAGGCGCAGATCATATTAGGAAACACCTATCATTTATATCTCCGCCCCGGGCTTGACATTCTCTCGAAGGCAGGCGGGCTCCATGGATTCAACGGCTGGGACAGGCCTATCCTGACCGATAGCGGCGGTTATCAGGTATATTCGCTAGCCGGAACCGGCCGTAAAATAAATGAAGAAGGTGTGGTATTTAAGTCACACATTGACGGTGGCGTACACACTTTCACGCCTGAGAATGTGATGGACATCCAGCGCACCATCGGCGCGGACATCATTATGGCGTTCGACGAATGCACCCCTTACCCGTGCGACTTCACGTACGCGCGCAATTCAATGGAGATGACGCACCGCTGGCTCACCCGCTGCTGCAACCGCTTCGACAGTACCACGCCGCTTTACGGGCATAACCAGACGTTATTCCCTATTGTACAGGGTAGTGTATATAAAGACCTGCGCAAGCAGTCGGCTGAGTTTATCGCTTCCTGCGACCGCGAGGGCAATGCGATCGGCGGACTTTCGGTAGGCGAACCGGCCGAAATCATGTACGAACTCACGGAGGTGGTTTGCGATATCCTGCCGAAGGATAAGCCACGCTACCTCATGGGCGTGGGCACGCCTGCGAACATCCTGGAATGCATTTCGCTGGGTGTAGATATGTTCGATTGCGTAATGCCGACCCGTAATGCACGCAATGGCATGATTTTTACAACTGAGGGAATCATCAACATCCGCAATGAAAAGTGGAAAGATGATTTGTCACCGATAGACGCAGGCCTTGGAGGACACGTTAGTACATTTTACAGTAAGGCGTATCTGAGGCACCTCGTAAAATCCGGCGAAATGCTGGGAGCGCAGATTGCGAGCATTCATAACCTGACGTTCTATTTGTGGCTGGTTAACAGCGCGAGAGAGAAAATTATCGATGGAAGTTTCGCATCCTGGAAGCGGGAAATGGAAAAAAAATTGAATCAACGGCTTTGAAAGTTCAAAAAAGGACGTTTCTTTCGGGTAAAATTTGAATTAAATATCAGGAAACTTTTCCATTTGTATCAACTTGCGGTTGATTAAGTGATATTGTTAACCTATTTTTGTGCGCACTAGGCATTTGGTTAATGTCGCGATTAGCCGTGAAATAAATATATAACTTTACTCATAAAATTGGATATAGATCAATCCTAGTTAATCTTAATAACGCTAACTTGAATAGTATGAAAAAAGTATCCCAGTTGATTGGTTCGTTTGCCTTGGGAGCAATGATGGCGCTGCCTTCATTCGCACAGCCGCTGGTGCAACCGAATTCTCCGGATTACAATCCAAAAGCGACGTACGATGGCCCTTACAAATTGAACACATGGTCAATTTCCGCACACTTTGGCCCGACGCTGTTTTTTGGTGATTTAAGAGAATATGACTTCTGGCCTGTTACCAAAACCAACTCTGACAGCCACAAGGAATCCGGAACTTTTCAAGGAGGCCTCACTTTGAACAAACAACTTTCCTACTTGTTCGGCGCTCGTCTGGACGCATCTTTGGGTAACCTGAGAGGTATGAAACGTCGTAATTATAACCGTTATTTTGAAGGCAATTACTTCGATGTCTCACTTTCAGGAACTGTTAACCTGAAAGGACTTCTGATGGGGCCTAACAAAATGAAGCGTTGGAAAATCGATGCGTATGCAGGTATCGGTCAGGTGTTTTACGATGCTACGGCATATGATCTGACAGGCGGTGTGAAGCTTCGCGAAACCGGTAACATGAATGACTGGATCGTTCCAACAGGGTTGAACGTGAACTACGAAGTGACGCCAAGAATCGATATCGGTCTTGACTTCCGTCTGACTCACACCAATTCTGACTATCTGGACGCTACTTACGGTGGTGACTATGACAGAACGCCTAACAGCTTCAACATTAAAGATCAGAAAACTTCCCACAAAGGAAACTCTGAGCTTGACAGCTACGGATACGGTGCTATCCAGGTAACTTACAAATTGGGCAAGAAAGCCTTGAAAGTTGCGAAAGTGGATGGCAAATGGGATTACAAACCAGAAGAAGGTGGATATTACCACCTGCGCTACACAGACCCACGTGTACTGGTTAAGCCTCCGAAAATCCTTACACTGGAAGAAATGGACTCAGTTGCAAAAGCAAACCGTCCAAAAGATATCGATCCACGTTTGTTGCTTGATACCGATGGTGACGGTGTATCCGACTTCTTCGATAAAGAGCCTAACTCACCAGCAGGAAGCATTGTTGATGGTGCCGGTCGCGTACTTGACTTCGATTCTTACGTGAAGAATGCATTGGCAACAGGTGCAGCTTGCAGCGAGATCTTTGCTAACGTAACATTCGACACTGATAAAAACGTGCTGAAACCTGAGTTCCAGGAATTGCTGAAAAACGTAGCAGCATTGATGAACAAAAACGGATGCCGCTTGCAACTGGCAGGTCACACAGACCGTCGTGCATCTGACCGTTACAACATCGCGCTTTCAAAACGCCGCGTAGATGCAGTGAAAAACTTCCTCGTGAACGAAGCTGGTCTGCAAGACCCAAGCAAAGTGATCGTAGACTACTTCGGATCATTCAAACCTATCGCCGACAGCGCAACCCGCCCAGGTTTGCAGAAAAACCGTCGCGTAGAATTGAAACTTCTTCCCTAATAGTTGAAGAAACGACTTAAAGAGAAAGGCTCCCGTCGGGAGCCTTTCTCTTTTTAATATATTCATACGCTCATTACAGTAATTAATTAGCCACACCATAATAACGCAACAGGGAATTAATGAAACAATATGATTATCTGGTAGTAGGTGCAGGTTTGTGGGGATCGGTTTTTGCCCATGAGGCCACCAAACGCGGAAAGAAATGTCTGGTAATCGACCGCCGCGACCATATTGGCGGTAATGTGTATTGCGAGAATGTCGAAGGTATTAATGTCCATAAATACGGCGCACACATATTCCACACCAACGACAAGGACATCTGGGACTATGTCAACTCGTTTGTCGAATTCAACCGGTATACCAATTCTCCCGTAGCCAACTATAACGGCGAGCTGTATAATCTTCCTGTTAATATGAACACGTTCTACCAGCTGTGGAAGGTGCGCACGCCGGAAGAAGCGAAGGAAAAGATCCGTCAGCAGGTGGAAGAAGCGGGTATCAAAGATCCGCAAAACCTCGAAGAGCAGGCGATATCGCTGGTAGGGACCGATATTTACGAGAAGCTGATCAAGGCTTATACCGAGAAACAATGGGGACGGAAAGCTACCGAACTGCCGGCTTTCATTATCAAACGGCTCCCCGTAAGGTTTACATTCGACAATAATTACTTCAACGACCGCTACCAGGGCATCCCGATCGGCGGCTATAACAAACTGACCGAAGCATTGCTGGATGGCGTGGACGTGCGGCTGGGAGTTGACTTCTTCAAAGAAAGAGAGGCACTTGCAGAATTGGCGGAAACGATCGTGTACACCGGCCCTATCGACGAGTATTTCAACTTCCGTTTCGGCCAGCTCGAATACCGCAGCCTGCGTTTTGAAAATCAGTTACTGGATCAGGACAACTATCAGGGAAATGCAGTAGTAAATTATACTGATGGCGAAACGCCTTTTACCCGCATTATCGAGCACAAGCATTTTGAATTTGGTACTCAGCCCAAAACAGTCATCACGCACGAGTACCCGCAGGAATGGGTGAAAGGTGCAGAGCCTTATTACCCCGTAAACGACGATAAAAATACGGCTGTATTCAACCAATACAAAGCACTTGCATCGGACGAGCCGAATGTAATTTTCGGAGGGCGGCTTGCTGAATACCGCTATTACGATATGCACCAGGTTGTAGCATCCGCACTGAAAAAAGTGAAGGTACATTTCGATTCTTAGAAAATATTTTTTTCATAAAAAAACCTGTTTCAATGCGTTGAGACAGGTTTTTTTGTTTTTCCGGAAAATTCTGAAAAAATTTTTTGTAGAAGTCGCGTTACCAAAATTACAAGTCAGCGTCTAAATCATACCGATTAAACCGTGTATGCAATGCTGGCAGCCAAATCCAAATTAGCCGACTTCACGCCATTTCAAGACTGGGCCGACCATCCGCTCTGGAAGTCAGCCCGATTCCGATGGTACTGGTTCCTCATTTCGCCAGGGTTGTCGATCCTGCTGGGGCTGACGTTCCTGAGGTATAAGACGCCGTGTTACAACATCACCGCGTCGCTCCTCGTCCGGGACGACTCGCGAGGGAGTGATTTCCATGAAACGGCACTTCTCGAAGAGCTAGGGCTTCCGGACGCGACGAGCAGCGTTGAAAACGAAATTGAAATACTCAAAAGCCGTACGCTGATGAGCCAGGTTGTGGAGGACCTGCATATCACTACTCGATATTTCGCTACCGGGCACCTCAAAACCACAGAGCTTTATGAAAAGACACCTTACAAAGTCCACTTTCCTGAACCGCATTCTGCGAAACCCGGAACTTACCACATCATCCGGAAAAGAGGTAATTCATTCATTCTTCGGACCGCTGAGGGCACCTTCAAGGGCACATTAGGCCGGAAATTAAGACTGCCGCATGGCTTTGCCACCCTGGATACGACCCGTTTTTACCCCGCCTCCGAATATGAATATTCCTTTACGGTATCCGGAAACCAGACGGTCCTCGACCATTACTCGCGCGTCCTGAACATCCAGGCACCTAACAAAACGGCTAGTCTTGTAAACCTCTCCATGCAGGATGTACTACCACGAAAAGGCGAGGCGATTCTCAACCAACTGATTTCCAGGTACCAGCAGGCAAGCATTGAAGAGAAGAACAAAGTCGCCGACAACACGATCGCTTTTATCAATGCCAATCTGGCAAGAATTTCATCCGAGCTGGTCGGGGTTGAAAGAAATATTGAGCATTTTCGTAAGCGCCACAAGTTCATCGATATCGATGAAGACAGCCGCCAGGCACTTCAAAGCCTTGCATCGAATGCCTCGGAAGAGCGGAAATTGGCTGTCCATTTAAATATTATCAGGCTACTCCAAGCCCATCTCCGCGACAACCCGGGCATTGCCATCCCCTCTGCACTGTATCCGCAAGAGGGCTACTTCGGCACCCTGGTCGATAAGTACAATGAAATGCAGTTATCGCGCATAACAGCACTCGCATCGCTGTCGCCGGATCATCCTCAGGTAAAGTCATTGAACAGTCAGATGGAGGCAGTAAGAAGCAGCCTTTTCGACGCAATGGAGCATCAAAAGCGGGAGCTGACGCTGAGCATAGCCGCAACCCGTGATTACGGTAAAGCCTTCAATGCCGAAATTGACAGGTTACCAGGGCATCAAAGAGCATTTATTTCGCAATCGCGGGAGCAGGGTATCCAGCAGGAATTGTATTTGTTTCTACTCAAAAAACGCATGGAAACGGCGATTTCCCGCTCGGCCAACATCGCCAACGCCAGGGTGATCGATCCGCCGAAAGCGAGCCCGATGCCCGCTTATCCCAACCGGGAGCTTACCATACTGGTAGCGCTGCTGGCAGGCATTCTGGCACCGGCTGGTGCGCTTTATGTGGGGCAGCTATTTAACAACAAAATCACTTCAAAAGAGGATATTTTACGGCAATGCGATGTGAAGATCATCGGAGAGGTCAGCCAGCAGGCCAGATCTTTTCATCTTAAAAGGGATGATAACCGCAGCCTGGTCCGGGAGCAGTTCCGTTCATTGCGGACGAATATCCAGTTTGTTACAGCAAACCGGAAGAATACGGTCATCCTGATCACCTCCTCGATGGCCAATGAAGGCAAATCGTTCGTAGCGATGCACCTCGCGCATTCCCTCGCGCTCGCGTGCAGGAAGGTGCTGCTTATGGACTTTGACCTGCGGAAGCCCTCCCTCGCTCCGCTCCTGGCCCTGCAGACCGATGGTATCACCGAATGCATTACACTTGGAAACGAACCGCACATTCAAAAACAGGGTACGGAGCAACCTTTTGATTTCCTTGCGGCCGGCGCGTCATGCCCGGGCTCGGGTGAAATCATGCTCTCTCCAAAAGTCGCGGGGCTTATCTCGGCGCTCAAAAGTGGATACGATTATGTGTTGATGGATAGCCCTCCTGTGGGTCTGGTGGCGGATGCACGCCTCCTCGGCCAGCATGCCGACATGACTTTGTACATAGCCCGGCAACATTTCACTTTCATACATCAGCTGGCAGATATTCAAAAAGAACGCGAGCTGACTCAACTACCTGATTTACATATAATCCTAAACGGCACCCGGGATTTACATCAGTATCAATACAATTACTATTAGCATTCATTTTAACCCAAAAAACACACCTATGAAACAGCAGATTTACATGATCGGAGAGATTGGCCAGGCGCATGAAGGGAGCGTCGGCCTTGCACACGCGTACATAGATGCGCTTGCCCATGCGGGAGCGAATGCCGCCAAATTCCAGGTGCATATCGCGGATGCGGAAAGCAGCATTTATGAAGATTTCAGGATAAAACTACCCTACCAAAACGGTTCACGCCTTGATTACTGGAAAAGCATGGAGTTTTCTGCTGATCAATGGGCAGGGCTAAAAAAGCACTGCGAAAAGGCCGGATTGGATTTTCTTGCGAGCCCGTTTTCGCTCGCAGCGGTGGATTTGCTTCATGAGATCGGAGTATCGGCATTCAAAATCGGGTCGGGCGAGGTGGATAACCTACCTATGCTAGAAAAGGTGGCCGCGACAGGAAAACCGGTGATACTGTCCTCCGGGATGAGTTCTTGGTCGGAGCTCGACCAGGCCGTCGCATTTCTGCAATCGAGGAGCCGGATCGTTTCGGTACTTCAATGCACCACGGCCTATCCTGCCAAGCCGCATCAGTGGGGATTGAATGTATTGTACGAAATGAGCCAGCGGTACCAGGTTCCGGTCGGCCTTTCTGACCACTCCGGCGACATTTTCGCTTGCCTGGCCGCCGCTGCGCTCGGTGCGCGCATCCTGGAATTCCACATTACTTTCGACAAAAGGATGAGCAACCCCGATGCGTGCGCTTCGCTAACCTTGCGGCAGGCGACCACATTGGCCGCAGGCGTCCGCAGGATAGAAACCGCTTTGAACTTCCCGGTCAATAAGGATGCGAATGCTTCTTTTTCAAGGCTAAAAAGCATGTTTGGCAAATCGCTGGCGGTTAACAGGGATTTGCGAAAAGGGGAGAAAATCCAGTGCTCCGACCTTGAAACTAAAAAGCCGGCCGGTTTCGGTGTGGCGGCAGCACGGTATCAGGAAATATTGGGCAAAACACTGACAAGGGATATTGCGCAATGGGAATTTCTCACTGAAAACCACCTGAGCCATGCGTAAAATCTGCGTCGTAATCACCGCCCGGGCCAGTTATAGCCGGGTCAGATCCGTGCTGATGGCCATCCACGCCCATCCCCGGCTCGCATTACAAATTGTCGTAACCGGCAGTGCATTGGTCGGGAAGTTTGGAAATATCATTCCATATCTGGAAGCAGAAAACCTGCCCGTTTCGGCCATCATCCCGAACCTGCTGGATGTCGGAGACATTACCGCTTCGGCCAAAACAACCGGACTGGCGGTAATCGAGCTTGCCACATTTTTTGCCAATCATCAGCCCGACGTGGTGGTAACCGTTGCCGACCGGTTCGAAACCATTGCTACGGCCCTCGCCGCCGTGAACATGAACGTTCCGCTTGCCCACATTCAGGGCGGGGAAATCACCGGCAACGTCGATGACCGTATCAGGAATAGCGTTTCGCAGCTCGCCGACCTGCATTTCGTGGCTACCGAAACTGCACAGGCGCGGCTGATACGCATGGGACTTTCCCCGTCAAAGATCCACTGTACTGGTTGCCCGTCCATCGATCTGGTGCATCGGCAAAGGGATGTTGCATTCAATCCTTATGAACTTTACGGGGGTTGGGGCGCGCAACCTGACCTGAATGAGCCCTATCTGGTGGTGCTGCAACATCCGGTCACTACTGAAACCAGTCACTCCAAATGGCAGATCAGCAACACCCTGCACGCCATAGCGGCCCTGGACATGCCCGCTATCTGGTTTTGCCCCAATGCCGACCCCGGAACTACCGGTACCGCCCAGGGAATACGTGACTTTCGCGAGCAGCATCCCAGCCTTCCTTTTCATTTTTTCGAATATATAGGCTCGGATCATTTTATTCAGCTGCTCAAACATTGCGCGTGTTTTGTCGGTAACTCCAGTGTTGGAATACGCGAATGCAGCGCATTGGGTGTGCCGGCGGTGAACATCGGGAGCAGGCAGCGCGGGAGAGAACGGGGTCCAAACGTGGTGGACTGCATTCCCGACACGGAGGCGATCGTGACGGCCGTTCAGCAACAGCTCGCGCACGGGCATTACCCGTCTGTAACCCTGTATGGCCGCGGTGATGCGGGTGAGCGGATCGCGGAGCATCTTGCGACCATTCCATTCATTCTCAAAAAACATCTCCTCCCGGCATGACGACACTATTTCCAAAAATCCTTGGCCTGATTCCTGCGCGAAAAGGCTCCAAAGGGGTGCCTGGCAAGAATATGAAACTGCTTGGGGGAATCCCGCTCATACAATACACCCTGGAAGCGGCCAGGCAATCGGAGTTACTTGATACCATTGTGGTTACGACCGATTGCCCTGAAATCGGAGATTTCGCCAATTGTTTCGACAAAATAACGGCACCCTTTTTGCGGCCCGCGCACCTGGCGACGGATCATTCGCCTATGGCCGACGTGGTGGCACACGCGCTGGACCATGCCGAACAGGCTTGGGGTAGTTTTGAGTATGTATTGCTGCTCCAACCCACCTGCCCGTTTCGCATTTCCCGTATTATCGACGACACGATCCGGCACATCATCCGGCAAAATGCCGATTGCCTGGTAACCGTGCGAAAAATTCCCGATGCATGCAATCCTTTCCGGGCCTATACCATCCGCGAAAACTTGCTGGAAAACGTGGTAACCGATGCGGAACGCCCGGCGATCACACGGCGGCAGGACCTTCCTCCAACCTACCATCGCGATGGCGAGATTTACATCGCGCGCACGCCGCTGGTCCGCGAAGGCCTGTTGATAGGTGGCAAGGTCGCGGCGTGGGAGAATGATCATGCGTTTGGGTGCAACATTGATACACCGGCCGACTGGGCCTGGGCCGAAAAACTTCTTCAACTATGGAAAAAGCAAACCAAAAAGACATCTTAGTATTGATTACCAATCCATTCGCGACGATCAACATCGTTCACTCCGGCCTCATGGGCAAGCTCTGTGAATGTTACAGGGTTTCGGTCATGTCGGATTTGCTGACCGGAGCCGATGTGGACCAATTGAACAGGCATTTTCATTTAAATATGCATTTATTGAAGACGCCTGTCCCTACCCTTGCAAGGTATGTGAACTGGTTGAGAGCATTCCAGACGCTTCTTTTTGGCTACTATTTCGGCCTTGAAACCATTCGCATCAAACTGATGGAACGGTGCCCAGCCTACGCGCGGCTTTTCTCCCTATTCCGAAAGAGCCGCGCGCTCACCTTTCTGAGCGGTTATCTGTTGGTCTTTATTCGAAATGCATTGATCCACCGCACAAAGCTGCCCACTATTTGTCCATCGCTTGCTGCCAATCGATTCCGAGCCGTGATTTCAACCTCCCCATTCGATTTACGGGAGAACGCAGTCTCGAACTCGTTTATAACGTATGGCATTCCGTGCATATCGCTCATTATCAGCTGGGACAATCTCACGTCGAAGGGCGTCATAAATACGAAATCCGATCTCGTGCTGGTCTGGAATAAAACCATGGCGCTTGAATATCAGCGGTTTTATGAGCTGTTCGGGGATCGTACAGCCGTTCACATTGCCGGCATTCCGAGGTTTGATATTTACTTCAAAAACAAAGATCCACGCTTCGGTACCAAGCCCGATATCAACCTTCAAACCATCCTCTTCTCGACAGGAGCCGTTAAACACCATTCGTGCCAAAACTATATCATCGAAGATCTGCTGGAATATGCGAAAGCCAGGCCGACTGTCAGGATTCTGGTAAGATGCCATCCGGGTGACGATCCGAGTCGGTACACCCATTTATATATCGATCCCTATAATAACCATTGACATGA
>CBIHPQ010000059.1:0-20975 GCA_966211825.1 uncultured Dyadobacter sp.
CACAGTCGAGAAAATAGGGAAGAAGTTTATCAGGGAATGGATCGTGCGGAATGCGAGTTTCGAGCTCGTGGCCGGCCAGAAATATGTTTTTGTAGGGCCAAACGGAAGCGGGAAATCGACATTGTTGCAACTGCTTACGGGCATGATCCCCGTTTCGGAGGGGAAGATCACCTACACGGGCGAGGGCGGGAAAGAAATCGAGACCGATCATTGGTATAAACATATTGTCATAGCCGCCCCTTACCTGGAACTGATCGAGGAATTTACCCTTCGCGAGCAGATTGAGTTTCACAGCAAGTTCAAACCTTTTAAAAACGGCATTACAGCGAAGGATTTTGAGGATTTTATACAACTTCCGCATGCCAGCGGAAAGGTTATCCGGCATTTTTCTTCCGGTATGAAACAGCGGGTGAAACTGGGGCTCGCGTTTCTCTCTGATGTGCCGGTGGTATTTCTGGATGAGCCAACGACAAATTTGGATGTGCAGGGCATCAATTGGTACCTCAATCACGTAATGGCTAATACCCAGAATCAGTTAGTTTTACTGGGCTCAAATGTCCGGCAGGAATACGAATTTTGTGAAAATATCATATCGGTTTCTGCGTTCAAATAGAAAAAACATGCCGCGCGGATTATGCAGAAAACTCTACGGCTTCTCCTTATATCGTTTCTGATCATCATCCGCGCAGCCGACCATTCCCGGGCTGCTTCGGCCTATTTTGTCGAAAACAAAGGGCAATGGCATAAAGACATCCGTTTCCGCGCTGCTATTCCCGGCGGTTTCCTGTTTCTCAAATCGCATTCATTACTTTATGTACTTTACGAAGGCTCCAAAGTCTCCGCGATGCACGCAAAGGGGCACGCACCCGGCGCGCGTGAGGACGTGAGCACACAAGGCATTCGTGCGCATGGGGTGGAAGTAATGTTCCTGAACTCTTCTCCGGATGTGCGGTATAAACCTTCGAAGGAAAGCAAAGGGCAATTCAACTATTTTTTAGGGAATGATCCCGGCTCGTGGGCAAGCGGTGCGAAGGGTTTTGAAGAGGTTATTTATGAAAATATTTACCCCGACATCGACCTGCGCATTTACCTGAACCAGGCGAAACTGAAATATGAATTTATCGTAAAACCCGGCGCAGATGCTTCCAGGATCAGTTTTCAGTATAAAGGTGCCGAAAAGGTATCGTTAAACGAAGCGGGGCAGATCGTGGTTACGACTTCGGTCGGGGATTTCCGGGAAGCTCAGCCGTATTCGTTTCAGCCAGCCGTGGGTAATGCACGGACGACGGATGTGCCGTCGGCATTTCGCCTTTCCGACGACCATATCGCCCATTTTGAGCTGCCGGACGGCTATAACAAGTCGCTGCCGCTCACGATCGACCCTGAACTGATCTTCTCAACCTATTCGGGCTCGGTGTCCGACAACTGGGGCCACACCGCTACGTACGACGATGAAGGTAACCTCTATTCCGGCGGTACAGTGTTCGGGACTGATTTTCCAGCGACAACCGGCGCATTTCAGGTCAAATTCGCGGGGCTCGTCGATGTTTCGATCATCAAATTCAATCCTTCCGGCTCGGACCTGCTCTACGCCACTTTTCTCGGAGGCGACCATACCGACGTGCCTACCAGCCTCATCGTGAACAGCAAAAAAGAATTGCTGATCCTCGGGACAACTTCTTCCAAAAATTTCCCCGTCCGAACCAATGCGTTTCAGCAGACATTCGGCGGCGGTGCCGCTATCGAACCGATTTCCGGCTTTCCGCTCATCAACGGAGCCGATCTTTTTATATCAAAATTAAGTACCACCGGCAATCAGCTGACAGGCTCCACGTTTGCGGGCGGAAGTGGTAACGACGGCGTCAGCGTGACCGACAATGCCACGATCCGCAATTATGGCGATAGTTTTCGCGGAGAAATAGGCCTGGATAAGGATGATCAGGTATTTGTTGTTTCTTCTACCAACTCCAATAATTTTCCACTCAAAAACCCTGCACAAAACAAGTTGGCTGGCGGGCAGGACGGTATCGTTTTAAAACTTTCGGCCGGGCTCGATCAGTTGCTGTGGTCGACCTACATTGGCGGGGATAAATGGGATGCGGCCTATTCGCTGAAAGTCTCGCCAGGCGGTGATGTTTACATTGCCGGCATTTCGCAAAGCGGTAACCTTCCTGGAAAAACGGGCGCATACCAGTCGGCGCTAAAAGGTACCGAGGATGGTTTTGTGGCCCGGTTTGTCACCGACCAGCTTGCAGCTTTGAGCTACCTCGGGACGGACAAGGAAGATGGCGCCTATCTGCTCGACATCGATCAGGGTGGCCAGGTGTATGTCTACGGGCTTACGCTGGGCAATTATCCGGTGAGCCAGGGAGTATACCAGAATGCCAAAAGCGGGCAGTTCATTCACGCTTTGAATGCGACATTATCACAATCCGTCTTCTCGACCGTGGTGGGCTCGGGACGCGGGACGCCGGATATTTCGCCGACGGCGTTTCTGGTGAGCGAATGCGGGAACATTTACTTCGCAGGCTGGGGCGGAAATGTCAATACCAACACCAACAACAACGTCGCCAGCAGCACTACCGGGCTGCCCGTTACGGACGATGCCATCCAGGGCAATACGAACGGCCACAATTTTTATATAGCCATTCTCGAACAAGGGGCGAAATCGCTGCTCTATGCCACATTTTTTGGAACAGTCAGCCGCGATCCGAGACTGCAAGGCGACCATGTCGATGGCGGCACGAGCCGGTTCGATAAAAACGGGATGATCTACCACGCCACCTGCGCCTGCGGGAGCAGCAATTTCCCGACAACTCCGGAAGCGTGGTCGCAAACCAACAACAGCGACAATTGCAATAATGCGGCATTCAAGATCGATATCGATCGCCTGAAAGCAGATTTCGACGTTTATGCCGGGCAAACCAAGGATGTGCTCCGCGGGTGTGCACCCCTGGAACTGACATTCGTGAACACGAGCGAGGGTGGGGTAGACTACATCTGGGAAGTCAACGGGAACACGATCTCGCGTGAGGAAGGACAATCCGAATATGAATTCACCAAGCCCGGGGAATATACCGTGACGCTCACTGCCTACAACCGTTTGAGCTGCAAGCGAATGGATATGGTGGAAAAAAAGATCATTGTCGAAACACTGGCAACGAAGGTAACGGGCGATACGACGGTTTGCGAAAACAGCGCCGTAAAACTGAGCGCCAGCGGCGGTACGCAGTATAAATGGTCGCCTGTGGCAGGGCTCGATAATGCGAATATCGCAAGTCCGATGGCCACGGTTAAAGAAACAACTGAATATTCGGTCGAAATCAGCAATGCCGCAGGCTGCAAAGTGACAGAGAAAGTAAAACTGGCTGTTGAGAAGAAAACGGATTTTGTAGATATGCCTGATACGGAGGTTTGCCAGGGTACCACCGTGACGCTCACCGTTTCGGGGAATGCCCCTCAATATAAATGGCACGCCACCACAGGCCTGCAAGAAACAATCGGCAAATCGGTAACCGTAAAGCCAACCCAGACCACGACTTACGTTATCGAAGGCATGTACGAAGACGGCTGCCGGCCTTTGCGGGAAATCACCGTGAAAGTGGACCAATCCTTTGCACCGGATTTTGAGGTAGTCCAGTCGGGCGGGGCCTGCAATGAGCCATTTGCCTATTCATTGACTAATAAAGCCCCTAATGCGCATCACTACGAGTGGAATATGGGTACGGGAAACACGGTAACCGATCCTGACGTAAAAAACTATATTTACGAAGTGCCCGGCGAATACACGATTACGCTCACCGCCTATAATGCGGCCGGTTGTTCATTGACGGCCTCCAAAAAGATAAGCGCCGAGCCTGCATTTACACTAAGCAATGTAATTACCCCGAATGGCGACGGCAAAAACGACTTTTTCATCGTCCCCGCAGCCACATCGTCGCTGGAAGTTTTTAATCGTTGGGGGAAATCCATCTTCAAAACAGCCGATTACAAAAACGACTGGGGTAAGGGCATCGCTAACGGAACGTACCTCTACGTAGTCGATACGCCGCAGGGTAATCACTGCAAAGGCTGGGTGGAGGTGTTGGAATAGCGGGTTTTGATTACAGTGGGAGAGGTGTTAACTTTATGTTGATCATTCGCTTATTTGTATGGAACGGATTGTTTTAGAAGTAAATGATGAGCTGGCCCGTGCCTGGCGTTCAGGAAAGCCATGGACACCGGGGATTATCACAACTCATCATATAAAGCGGGAGTTGGCAGATGTCTTTCTCCGTAGCAAATTTGATAAATACGTTTCTTTTGACAAGCGGGTCCAACTTCTGGATCTTTTAGAGAGGCAGGTGATAAAGATTTGTTGACTTTACACCCTTTCAGGGACACAGCTATATTGAATTCAGCCGATTTTTTGACACACTTTTAAAGACCAAACCACTATGAAACAGCTTTTTTCAACAATACTCCTAATCATTGTAACCGTTTCTTTTGCGAAAGCCCAGAACAACTTTGGCAAGCGAATTGATGATAAGATGGCCGTCGCAGCAACGGAGCTTCCGGCGAAAATGGGCGATAAAAGCGAGATACAGGCCAAAGTAACAGGTACCGTCGAGTCCGTTTGCCAGGTGAAAGGCTGCTGGATGAAGGTGAACCTGGATAATGGCGAAACAATGCGGGTGATGTTCAAGGACTATGCCTTCTTTGTGCCCAAAGACATTACCGGCAAAACGGTGGTGATCGAGGGAGAGGCCAAGAAAACGACCGTGCCTGTGGAGCATTTGAAGCATTATGCGCAGGATGCGGGAGCGAGTAAGGAAGAGATAGCCAAAATCACCGAACCCAAGGACGAGCTGACGTTTATTGCCGACGGCGTAATCGTCAAATAATCATTCGTAAAACGGGAGAAATAGCCAAACGGACACTTTTGTAGCGATACATCGGTGTCCGTTTCATTTTTATGCTTTTCAGATCTATTTCAAGTGCGTGCCTGGGGTTGCTTCTCAGCATGCAGGTTTTGGCGCAGAGCAGCCAGTATGTCTGGTGGAATCCTCAAACCGCTGCTTTCCCCGTCGTAGAGGGACAGGCCTGGCCCAGGGAGTTGAAAAATCCGTACGACCGTTTGCCGGCGCGGGCCGAAAAGCAGGTGCGCGATGTGGTATGGAACTTGTCTAACCAGTCGGCCGGATTGATGATCCGGTTTCGCGCCAATTCCTCTGACATTAAGGTTCGTTACGCGGTAGGCGGTAAGCACGCCCTCCCGCATATGCCCGCAACAGGCGTAAGCGGCGTGGATCTGTACGCGGTGAGCAGCGATGGCGACGAGCGCTGGTGTGCGGGGAAATATGCATTCGGGGACACGATTACCTACGATTTTAAAAATCTTGCACCCAACGACAATTATCATAAGCACGGACGGGAATATCGGTTGTTTCTGCCGCTCTATAATAGTGTGAAATGGCTGGAAATCGGTACGCCTGAGGGTACCGAGTTTACGCCGCTCGCGGTACGCCCCGATAAACCGATCGTGATTTATGGAACGTCTATCGCCCAGGGTGCTTGTGCATCCCGGCCTGGAATGGCGTGGACTTCGATATTGGGCCGGAAAATGGACCGGCCATTGATTAACCTCGGGTTTTCAGGGAATGGAAGATTGGAAACGGAAGTGGTCGACCTGGTGGGCGAAATCGACGCGAAAGTTTATGTACTCGATTGTCTTCCGAACCTTACCATCCGCCCGGATTCTAAACTTGGGCTTACGACCGAGGAAATCAAAAAGCGGGTAATCAACACTGTCACCGCATTGCGCCAGAAACGGCCGGGCGTGCCGATTGTTCTCGCAGAGCACGCGGGCTATACCGACGAGGACATTAATCCGCAAAGCAAGCATTATTATGTTGAGGTAAACGAGGTCTTGAAGGACGCATTCTCAGCACTGAAATCGCAGGGTTTTCAGAACATTTATCTGATACCCAAAGAAGATTTCGGCCAGATGTACGAGTCGACCGTCGACGGGACACACCCGACCGACCTGGGTATGCTGCAATATGCGGAGGGGTATGAAAAGCATTTGAGAAAGATCCTGCACGAGCCGTCAGGAGCGGTTTCTACAACCCGTCCGATAATTCAAATGCGTGAGTTGCACAATTATGATTGGGAAAAAAGACATTCCGAAGTGCTGGAAAGAAACCGCAAGTCGTCACCAGAGACCGTGGTGATCGGCAACTCGATCACGCATTTCTGGGGTGGGTTGCCAAAAGGGCCGAGAGCTGTTGGAGAATCGTCCTGGAATAGCTCTTTCGGCAAGAATTCCGTGAATATGGGCTATGGCTGGGACCGCATAGAGAATGTGCTCTGGCGTATTTATCATGGCGAACTAGACGGGTTTAAACCGAAACAGATCTTCATCAACATCGGTACCAACAACCTGGGTCTGAACAGTGACGAGGAAATTGCAGCCGGCTGGAAACTATTGATCGAAGCAATAAAATACCGCCAGCCGCAGGCGCAGGTCGTGATGATGGGCATTTACCCACGCCGCCAGCAGGAACCACGTGTAGCCGCATTGAATGAAAAGCTCGTGCAGATTACCGGAGAAGCTGACGTAATGTTCGTGAACCCGGGGAAAGTATTCCTGAAACCGGATGGCAAGATCGATGAGTCGCTGTTTTCCGACGGCCTGCATCCCAATGAAAAAGGTTACAGCCTGCTGGGCAACGCGATCAAAGCTTACGTAAAATAGGGATTAAAGGACAATCCCGATCCCGAACAGGATCACAAAAAGCAGTGTCGAAAGCGCCATTTGTTTCAGGTATGGATCAAGTTCGCTGGCATTTGTGAGGCGTGAAATTGCCAGGCCATTTTTGACAAAAAGCGGAAAGCTGAGGAAAAAGATAAGGCTCGTGTAGCTGGAAAAATGCTGTGCGGTGTAAACGGTCACGCAAAGCATCCCGATCAGCAGAATGCACCAGTGATAAATAATCGCCTTTTCGCGCCCGAGACGGACGGGGATCGAGTTCTTTCCGGTAGCGCGGTCGGATTCAATGTCGCGGATGTTGTTGATATTCAGTACGCCAACGGCGAAAAGTCCACAGCTGGTTGCAGGCAGCAGCAAGCCCCAGTTCCAGACGTGCGTATGCAAAAAGTTGCTGCCGATTACGCCCACCCAACCGAAGAAGATCAGTACCGAAAGATCGCCCAGGCCCACGTAGCCATAAGGCCGCTTGCCCGCCGTGTAGGTGATGGCTGCGATAATGCACGCGATGCCTATCCCCAGGAAAACCCAGAACGTATTGGCCGGCGCTCCTTTCAAAGCGATCGTGAGCAGAGTAATGCCCGAAATCAATGCCAGCACGGCGAAAATAATGATCGCCCTAAGCATTTTCGCGGCAGTAATATGCCCAGAATGCACAGCCCGGCGCGGACCTTCGCGGAGGTCGGTGTCCTTGCCATTCACAGCATCGCCGTAATCGTTCGCAAAATTGGAAAGTACTTGCAGAAGTATGGTAGTCAGCACACTCAAACCTGCCACCGGCCAGCTGAATTGCCCCGTAGCAGCGGCCAGGAAACAGCCCATTAAGATACAGGAAAGTGCAAGAGGAAGTGTACGGGGGCGCGCGGCTTCAATCCAGGGATTCATTTGGGTATTACTTTAATCGGGTAATGTCAGGCTGTTGCTTAAAAAAACTGCCGGAGGCTTCCCTCCGGCAGATATATTCAATTTAAATTCCTACGGCTTGTGTAAACTCAGCGTCGGTAGGGAGCACTTTCGAGGCGAAGAAGTTGGTCAGTTCGCCTTTCTCGTTGATCACATATTTGCAGAAATTCCAGGTTGGGACTTTGTCGTTCCAGCCATTCAGATCTTTGCTGCTCAGCCATTTGTAAAGCGGGGCCTGGTCGTCTCCGAGCACGGATACTTTTTCGAACATCGGGAAAGTTACGCCGTAAGTCGCGGAACAGAATGTGGCGATTTCTTCGCTGCTACCTGGTTCCTGGCCGCCGAAATTGTTGGCCGGGAAGCCGAGTACTACCACTTTGTCACCGTGGTCCTTGTAGAATTTCTCCCAGTCGGCGTACTGTTTGGTATAGCCGCATTTGGAAGCGACATTCAGGATTACCACTTTTTTGCCTTTGTATTTGCTCAGATCCACGGTTTTGCCGCCTACCAGCGATTTTACCTTGAAATCATAAAGCGTTTGTTTCGCAACAGGTGCATTCTCCGGACGGCTCGCCATTTCGGATTTGTCGGCAAATAGCCCGGTAATCAGTGAAGTAATCATAATAAAAAGTGTCTTGATAAGGCTCATCGTAGTTTTGGTTATGGTTAGTACATATATGAATAAAAGGGTTGGCACATATTCGGGTTGTCGTTACCATATCCAAAACGCACTGACCAGCAGATTTTGGCAACTAATTTTCTACATTCGCTCAGGAACGTCTATGCCCAATAACCCCAAAGCTTTGCGAATCGTTTCCGCAACGGCGCCCGATAATGCGACCCGCAGTTTCACCGCTTCCTCATCGGGATCGGAGAAGATCGATACCTCGGCGTAGAACTGGTTATAAACCTTGGCAAGGTCGAATGCATACTGCGAAATAAGCGACGGAGCGAATTCATTGGCAGCTGCCAATACCTTCACAGGATATTGCGACAATGCAAAAACGAGCTCCCGTTCGGCCTGGTGCATAGCGTAGCTGTCGCCCGGAATTTCCGCCGGTATGCCTGCCTGCTCGGCCTTGCGCATGATCGAGCGGATACGTGCGTAGGTGTATTGGATGAATGGGCCTGTATGTCCTTGAAAATCAATAGATTCTTCCGGGTTGAAGAGCATTCGTTTCTTTGGGTCTACTTTCAGCAGGAAGTATTTTAATGCGCCTAATGCGAGCTGATTGTAAAGCTGCTTCGCTTCTTCGCTGTTGAAATCGTCGATTTTGCCGAGCTCCTGGGTGCGGTCGGAGGCGGTTTGGATCATCTGGCCCACGAGGTCGTCGGCGTCGACAACGGTTCCTTCACGGGACTTCATTTTCCCCGATGGCAGATCGACCATGCCATAGCTGATATGGTAGCAGCCATCTGCATAAGTGCGGCCGAGGCGTTTCAGGATCGCGAACAGGACTTTGAAATGGTAATCCTGCTCATTGCCCACCACCCACAGGTAACGGTCGTTGCCGAAGTCACTGTTTTTCAGCTCCGTTGTGCCGAGGTCCTGCGTAATGTAAACGGAAGTTCCGTCGCCGCGCAGCACCAGCTTTTCGTCAAGGCCTTCCTCGGTAAGGTCGATCCAGACTGAATTATCCGGTTTTTTAAAGAATACCCCTTGTTGAAGCCCTTCTTCAATAATATCTTTTCCTAACAGGTAAGTGTTTGATTCATAATAAGTTTTGTCGAAACTTACACCGATTTTGTTGTACGTCTGCGCGAAGCCGTCATAAACCCAGTTGTTCATTTTTTGCCAGAGCGCTACCGTCTCGGGATCATTATTTTCCCAAAGCAAAAGCAGTTTCTGCGCTTCCAGGATCCAGGGCGCTTTTTTAGCGGCTTCTTCCTCGCTCAATCCCTCTTCAACCAGCGCCTTGATCTGTTTTTTATACTCAACATCAAACAAAACATAGTATTTGCCCGCCAGGTGATCGCCTTTGATGCCGCTGGATTCCGGCGTTTCGCCATTGCCCAGCTCACGGTAAGCAAGCATCGATTTGCAGATGTGGATACCGCGGTCGTTGACCAGGCAGGTTTTTACCACATCGTACCCGCTTGCTTTCAGGATTTTTGAAAGCGAATCGCCCAGGAAGTTGTTGCGAAGGTGGCCCAGGTGAAGTGGCTTGTTGGTGTTGGGCGAAGAAAATTCGACCATGACCGATTTTCCGTTTGAAGGCAGCGTGCCGAAGGTTTCTTCTGTGGCGATATTGCCGAAGAGTTCCAGCCAGATGCTGTCTTTCAGGCTGATATTCAGAAAGCCCTGCACGACATTGAAGCCCGAAACGAGCGCAGAAGATGCAACGAGCTCATCTCCAATGACCTGACCGATCTCGGCGGGTGCCTTACGGGCCGCTTTGGTCAGTGGAAAAGTGACAAATGTGTAGAATCCCTCAAATTCTTTCTTGGTAGGTTGCAGGCTGATTTCCTGGTTGTCCAACTGGAAATGTTTTTGGACCGCTTTTTGAATGTCCTCCTTGAGTATTGCTTCAATTGTCATGAAAAATCGGGTAATCCGGAAATGCCTTTTTGATTTAAAAGATACATTCCCGCAAGTTTTTATTTAAGTGAAATTATTTCTAATATTAATAGCAATGTAAGCCTGGCAGGATGCAAAATTAGGCTAATTATTGATCTGTGTCACACCCCAGAAGGAAGAAGTTATGCATAACCGTTCTATAAATTATTCCGGGTTGAAATTAATGCTGTTATTGGTCTTTGCGCCGCTATGGGGTGCCTGGGCGCAGTTGCAGCAATCCGACCGCCTCGAAATCCCGACCAACTCTTCTTCTTCCGAGCAATTTGAGGTTTTCAGCCTGGGCGAGCGGGGCATTTTGTCCGTGATCAGAGGGAACGAATTCTCTAACCGGAACGAGCAATGGGAGTTTGTGAAATACGATACGACTCTGAAAGCGCTTTGGCGCACATCCTACAAGCTCGACGTCCGCTACATTCCTGTAATGGCCTACAAGGGGGAGGAGAGCGGTTACTGGCTTTTTGCAGAGCCGGATACGGACAAGTTTCTGTTCCTCCAACTGAATTTCAACGACGGTTCCATTGATACTTATAAAGGTAACCTGCTCTCCGGCGTGGATGTGCAGCATTTCAAGGTTATCGGGAGTAAGGCGTTGGTATCGGGCTATTACCGCTCCCGGCCTATCGTGATCGTGCATTCGTTTTTTGATCATACCACCCGGGTGCTGCCCGGCCTTTTTGAGAAGAATACCGAACTGAACAATGTCGACATTAATGAGATCGACGGATACATCAATGTGATTACTTATGCTTACCGCAAGAAAAATTGTGTTTTTGAAATAAAAACTTATAATTATGATGGTAAGCTGCTGAAAAAAACCGAATTGAGCGATCCCCGGTACAGTTTTATCTCCGGGCAGATCGTGCCGCTGAACCCCGACGATTCCTACCTGATTGGCAATTATTCCGTGGGTTGCACCCAATATTCGCAGGGGCTGTACGTAACCCACATTTCCGACGACACGCCCGAAGAGCCGCAGTTTATCGAGTTCTCCGAATTGCAGAATTTTTTCAACTACATGAAGCCCAAACGTCGCGCGCGGGTGCTGGAAAAAATCGGGAAGCGGAAAAGCCTGGGCAAGGAAAACCGGTTCCGGTACCGGCTACTGGTGCATCAGCTGATCCAGACAGAGAAGGAGATCGTGCTCGTGGCCGAAGTATATTACCCCAATCAGCGCTCCACCAGTCCGATTATTTCGGGCGGAATGTCGCGTCCGTACGTAGCACGCGCGCTCGAAGGCTATCGCTACACACACGCCATCGTATGCGGGTTTGACCGCAGCGGGAAATTCATTTGGGATAACACCATTACCATTAAAGACCTCACCAGCTTCGACTTACAGGAAATGGTGCAGGTGACGCCGGTTGACGACTATTTTGTCCTGGCCTATCCACAGGAAGGGGAAATCCACACTGAGGTGATCAGCCGCAACCAGGTGGTGGTGGAAACGGAGAAATTCAAAATCAGTCCGAAATCGGAGAAGGAAAAGGTGCTGAACAACGAGGACGGTTACCTTTCGCCCTGGTATGGGCAGTATTTTCTAGCTTATGGCATGCAGCGGATCGGCACGTCGTCGATCGGGCAGGGGCGTGAAGTGTTTTACGTGAACAAGCTTACCTACAAAACCGACGAGATCGGAAAAATAGAGGCCAAAGAAGAGGCTTCGCGGCCCGGGCAGCAGCCCTGATAGCTAGTCTACGAGCCAGATATGGTCCGCGTCGAAACCCTGCTCGGTCCATTCCACCTGCACGCGCTGGGTTTCCACCGTGCTTACCTGCATTCCCACATAATCGGGGTCGATAGGCAGCTCGCGGTTATAGCGGCGGTCGATCAGCACGAGTAATTCCACCACTTTCGGGCGGCCGAATGCGGTCATCGCATCGAGCGCAGCGCGCACCATACGTCCGCTCGCCAGTACATCGTCGATCAGGATCACTTTTTTGCCTTCGATCAGGAAGGGTACATTGGTTTTATTCGGCACGAGCGGGGACTCGCGGCGGCGGAAATCGTCACGATAGAATGTAGCATCCAAATGTCCCAACAGGATATTCTGCCCGGTTTTTTCATGGAGCTCCTTCACAATGCGTTCGGCAAAGTGGATTCCCCTGGGCTGCAAACCCATGACGACCGTGTTTGAGAAATCCTGGTGATTTTCAATCAGTTGCTGGCATAGCCGGCTGATCATTATTTCCAGAAGGGGGCTGCTAAGTACTAATCGTTTTTGGGGTATCATGAAATTTCCCTGAATTTTAGCCTAAATTAAAGTGCTCTTAGACGAAATTAAAACTTTTATTCAATGAAATATCTGATTGCCGGCCTGGGGAATATCGGTCCGGAGTATGCTTTTACCCGACATAATGCTGGATTTATGGTGCTCGATCGCCTCGCCGCCCAGCATGACTTCAAATTTTCTTTCGAAAAACTGGCCTTCGTAGCTGAGTGGAAGTATAAAGGCAGGCACATTTATTTTATTAAACCTACTACCTATATGAACCTGAGCGGAAAGTCGCTGCGGTATTATATGGACCAGTATAAAGTGACGGCAGAAAATACATTAGTCATTGTGGATGAGCTGCAATTGCCATTCGGGACGTTGCGGATCAAGCCGAAAGGGAGCCATGGCGGGCACAACGGATTGAAGAATATTGAGGAATTACTGGGCACGACGGAATACCCGAAATTGCGGTTTGGGATCGGAAATAATTTTCCGCGTGGGAGGCAAGTAGATTATGTGCTAAAACCTTTTTCCAATGAGGAAATGGCGGAGCTGCCCATCATTTTGGACAAAGCGGGCGATATGGTTACATCGTTTTGTACTTTGGGAATACAATCGACAATGAATAATTATAACCAATGATTGTACTTTTTAAAGAAAATATAAATATTTCAAGAATTGTATTTATTTGGTTTTTGGCTAAAATTGGAAAATTTAATAAAAGTTATTTGCTGATTGTTAGTATAAAATAAGTTTGAAACTGTTGATTTTGCGATAAAATTCCAAATAAAATTTTGATATACTATTTTCGAGCAATTTGTAATTTCAAAATTAATTCAGACATTTGTAATGCAATAAGGCAGAAGGGAAATTGAATAAATCCATGACGCTAAATCGAAATACTGTTATCTTTGTAATATAATCGCATTTCAGGTTGCATTTCGGTAAAATTAAGTGCGCCGGAAGCGTTGAAAAAGACGAAGCAGCAAGATTTCGTCAGATCTGGAGAATAATTAACAGCGTATATTGGTTAAGTTCTCTGAATTTTGTAAAGAAGAAAAATTCGAGTATTATTGATAGTATTCTTTCTTTACAAAAACAATGAAACGATCAGAATGGCTGATACGTTAATAGAAAAGAAAAGACAGCTTTTTAAAGCTAGAAGATATATAAGATAAGAAAAGGTTAAGGGTTTAGGAATAGTCAGTATAAAGCCATCTCCATGAGATGGCTTTATCTTTTTACGGGCTCCGCCCAAACTTCTACCCGTCTGTTGGATTTTTTAAGCGCTTCCGTCTGGTTCACACTTTTCGGCTGTGCCGAGCCGTAGCCCGACCCTTCGATGCGGTCTGCGAGAATGCCTTTTCCGATCAGATACGATTTTACAGTTTCCACCCGCTTGTTGGACAGTTCAAGGTTTTTCTCGAAAACGCCCGTATTGTCGGTGTGGCCTTTCAATACGAGGCGCAAGTCCTGCCGTTTCTGGAAATAGGTCACGATTGAGTCGAGGTCGGCGAGCGCGCTGTCTTCCAGCACCTCGGTCCCCTGACTGAAATACAGCGTCGAAAGCGGCGTCGAATGCGTTTCGGGCGCCATATTCATCAAAGCTTTGATCTCCTCGAAACGGTTATTGGTGCGTATCGTCACATTTTTTGACTGAAAACCATCCGCTTGCGCAGTAATGCGATAACTCTCATGCGGCGGCAGCTCAACGGTGTAGACGCCATCTACGGTTTTGGTATGCGCAACGAGTGAATCGTTAGCGGATTTGCGGACGTGTACTTCTGCGTCATTAACCGGTTTCAGGTTTCGGCCGTCGTACACCCTTCCTGAAACCAATGCGAGGTTCTTGTTCCGCGCGGGTTCCTTCTTTTCTTCAACCGGTTTGGGCTCCTCTTTGGGCTCTTCTTTCTTAGCGACCGGCTCTTTGAAGTTCTTGGAGATCGTCTGGTAGCTGCGTCGCACAAATACGGGGGTCATCACACGGTCGTAGAGGCGGATCAATGCCACGGATCCGGGACTGGATTCATTTCCGGCGATGAGGTCGTCCTGGAACAAATTCAGCACCTGGTCGGCGTCGAGAATGCCTTCGGTGTCCGGGTCTTTGAAATCCAGTTTCAGGGTGCCGTTGATGTACATTTTAATATTCTTGGTCTCGTGGTCGCGCGAGTACACGTAATGGACCCATTGCTTCGCACGCACGGCGGCTTTTTCGCTCATCGCAAAATTGAAGAAATTGAGTTTGCTATGGTAGAGATAGGTGCCATAATCGCTCTTGCGGTTCTTAAAATCAATGACACGTTTCCAGATATCGAGCTCTTCGAATTTGAAATAGATCTCCACGGTGAAAGATTTGCTCAGAAGACCTTTGGTTTCGGCATTATTGAATTGGAGCCCGCTGTTTTTTTCAAAAACGTAGATCGAGCGGGAAAGGTAGTCGGAGCCGGGGATGGGTTCCTTGATGATCTGCCCGGTTTGTCCGAGCGGTTTCAATGCAGGCCCGCCGCTTTCAATGGGCTGGAATCCATTGTTGAAATCATAGGTAAACTGGTTCTGGGCATGGATGAGCAGCGCCGGGGCACAAAGCAGGGCCGTCAGCACCGCCCGCAGCGCATTTTTTTTATTAATCATACCCAAAAATATAAAAAGTGGGGGCGGAAGCCGAAGTACAACTTGTAATTTTGGATCGTTATTATTCTTGCGCGTGAAAAACATCGGTATCGGTCTTCTCTTTTCTATTCTCTGGTCGTCGGCATCCGTGGCAACGAAGTTCGGCGTACAATCGGCCGCTCCCCTCATATTGGCCAACGTTCGGTTCTTTATAGCGGGTATTTTGCTGCTGTCATTTTCGTACCTGTTTGCCAAAGATAAAGTCTATCGGTTGCCTACAAAAAAGGAATGGCAGCAGCTGGCACTCTTCGGTTTCGTTAATACAACGCTCTACCTGGGCCTGTACGTGTACGCGATGAAGTATACTGCCGCGGGAATTGGTAGTCTGGCGGTGTCCACAAACCCGCTGATCATCGTTTTGCTGTCGTCGTGGTGGCTGAAAAGAAAGCCCAAAGCGGAAGAATGGACGGGAATAATTCTCGGAATGGGCGGCGTAGCCGTGGCGACCTACCCGCTGCTGGCAGATAGTTACACGACCATCGAAGGCATTACGCTGTTGCTGATCAGCATGGTAGCCGTTTCGGGAGCGAGCGTTTATTATGCAACTGTAAAATGGGAGCTTCCTAACCTGCTTATTAATGGCTGGCAGGTGTTTTTGGGCGGTGTTTTCCTGCTTCCGGCCACATTTTTGCTGGCCGATTTCAGTACGACCCGCTTCGATCCGGTTTTCTGGGGTTCGGTATTGTGGCTCAGCCTCGCAGTTTCGATCGTTGGATTGATCTGCTGGTTTTACCTGCTCCGCATCGATACCGTTAAGGCGTCGATGTGGCTGTTTCTTTGCCCCTTGTTCGGATTTTTCTTCGCGTGGTGGCTCATGGGCGAGCCCGTCACCGCCTACACGATTTTCGGCACGCTGCTTGTCGTTGCCGGCTTGTATGCCGGGCAACGCGCCAAATTCGCAGGACGGAAAAATGGTTAGTCTACCAGGATTTCCCCTTTGAGATACAACTTAGCCTGACCTCCAATGTAAACGCGGTCGCCGACCAACTCACATTTGAGAAAACCTCCGCGGCGTGAGAGCTGGCGCGCGGTCAGTTGCGTTTTGGATAGCTTTTCGGCCCAGTAGGGGATCAGCGTGGTATGAGCTGAGCCTGTCACGGGGTCTTCATCAATACCCGATTGGGGTGCGAAGAAGCGGGAGACAAAATCTACCTCGTTGCCGGCGGCAGTGACGATCACACCACGCGCGGGAATGGTTGACAGGATGATAATGTCAAAATCAAGGTTTCTGACAACTTCCTCCGATTCCACAACGACCAGATAATCGGTTTTGCCTTTGTACACTTCCAGCAGCGTCGTGTTTTTCAAGCTTTCGACGAGCCCGGGAGGTGGTACGGCTATGTGGTACAGGTCGACGGGGAAATTTAATGTAAGCCAATCTTCCTTGCAATCGACGGTCAAAATGCCGCTTCTCGACTCAAAGCTGATCGACTGCCCTTCGTAATTCTGGATATTGAAAATGACATAGGCCGAGGCTAATGTAGCATGCCCGCAAAGGTCGACTTCGACGGCCGGCGTAAACCAGCGGATATGGAAGCCGTTTTCGGTTGGGACATAGAATGCGGTTTCGGCAAGGTTGTTTTCGGCGGCAATGGCGAGCATCGTTTCATCGGGCAGCCATTGTTCCAAAGGAACTACGGCAGCGGGGTTTCCACCAAACAACTTGTCAGTAAAAGCATCGATTTGGTATAGGGAAAGTTTCATGAAGTCAAATGGGCTTGATTACGGCAAGGTATTAAAAATATCCGCTAAGGGAAGATTTTCCTGCCAATTTTTAATATAATTTATTGGAAATAGATAAGAAATCCAAAGGGTTTCAGCGATGAAACCAGACTATCGTTTTCTGTTTTTCATGCGAAGGTACACGCCATTCGTCCAGCCAAAGCCTTCCTGAATTTCGTATTCACCGCCTCCGGCGATCAGGTTGGTGTCCGATACATTGTATTTTTCGAGCATCTTCCCCGAATGTTTGAACTCTTTCTCGATCAGCGTCAGCCATTCGTCGCTCAGCTCGTTGGCAGTTCTGTGAAAATTATAGTTGCGCAGGCCTTTGTAAACGATCCATTGCAGCGGAGCCCAGCCATTGGGCGCATCCCATTGCTGGCCGGTACGCACATTGGTAGTGAGCAGGCCACCCGATTTCAGGAAGTTCAGCCGGATGTACGCGCGTACATAATGCGAGTGCGGCTTGGGCGCGAGTTTGAAAAAAAGAGGATACGCACCGGCAATGGTGATGGCTTTCGTGAAATCCCTTTTCTTGAAATCATAATCCATATAATAATGCCTCGATTCGTCCCAGAAATAGGTTTGAATGGCGATATTCCGCTGCCTGGCCTTTTCCTCATAAAGCAAATGCAGGCGCCGGTTGTCGCAAAGCAGGTATGCTTCCGCGATGGTTTTTTCCAGGTGGTATAGCAGGCAGTTCAGGTCTATCGGCAGGATGTCGGTGGTGTGGATGGACGTAAAATCGGCCTCATCGGCAAACCACCGGCTGCTGAAATCCCAGCCCGACTCGGCTGCCGCGCGGATGTGCCGGTAGAGCTCGTCTGGCGAGGTGCCATATTTTTCGCCGGCCTCGCGGGCGAGCTCGGTGTCTTCGCTGTATGATTCGGGGCGGGGTGTGGCTTTGTCGTCCCAGTACCGGTTCAGCATGGCGCCATTCTCCAAATGCACGAGGCGACGATGGGCCGTAAAAGGTTCGGCTGGCTCATTACAGCCATCCATCCAGTAATCGTATTCCTTTTGCAGCTGGGGCAGATACCGTTTCAACGCTTTTTTGCCCTCCATTTCACTGAATAGCCTGACCATCAGGGAAAAGAACGGCGGCTGCGAGCGGCTGAGGTAGTAAGTGCGGTTGGCAGTGGGTATAAATCCCAATGTATCAATCAGATAGGCGAAGTTATTGAGCATGTGCTCGATCAGCTCCACCCGGCCCGATTCTTTGAGCCCGAGCATCGTAAAATAGCTGTCCCAATAATAAATTTCACGGAAACGCCCGCCCGGTACCACGTATGGGTAGGGCAGGGGTATGAGCGATCCGCCCCGTTCCTGGTTTTCGGGATGGCGCGTGAGCACCGACCAGAGTTTGCGGATATGGTCTGAAACCGGCTCGCCCTGATCGGATATAAACTCCGAGGCAATATGCCCGGGCATCCGGAAATAGCCGCGGACAAAGGCCTCCATATCGAAACCCGGTTCGTCTTTTTCCCGATGGTACCGCTCGATGATCAGGACGGGGTCTTCCAGCGGAATAGCGTCGGCGAATGTTTTGGAATCGGAAAAAATGTGGCTGCACTGAACGTCACGGAATAGCGATCCGTACAACTCTTCGGGAGAGATGTGAGGCTGGCCGTATGTAAAAGAAGGAGCAACAAAACCGTACAAAACAGACTGACTTTAAAGGGTTTCCGAATGGATTAAGACTTATTTGACCTCTGTGAATTTAAGTTTTGGTAATAACATCGCATTCTCGATGAGTTTGATCTGAATACCCAGAATACCCGCCTCCGCATTTACATCTACTTTCTCCGCATCGTCGGTAGGCTTGTGGTAATCGTCGTGCCCACCGGTATGGAAAAACAGGACAGGTATTTGTTTGGCATAAAAAGAGCCATGGTCGGAACCGCCGCTTCCTGCATTGTCCGTAAAAAACTTCGTATCGCTTTTCACATCCTTGAAAACGACCGGCCATTCGGCACTCGTGCCGTAGCCGCCGATGCCCACGCCCCGGCTGGGGTCGTAACGGCCGATCATATCCATGTTGGACATGAAGTTAATCTCGGCCAGCGGCAAAGTCGGGTTGTTGACGAAATACCGCGAACCGACAAGCCCGAGTTCTTCGGCACCGAAGCCGATAAAAAGGAAGTTATAAGGCTCCTTTTTGTCGTTTTGCGAAAAATACCGCGCCAGTTCGAGCAAACCGGCCACGCCGGAGGCATTGTCGTCGGCGCCGTTGTGAATCTGTCCTTCCGGCTTTTCAGCCTTGGAGCTTCCCTGCCTACCGAGGCCAAGGTGGTCGAAATGAGCGCCTATGACGATGGTATACTGCGCCCCGTTGTCCAGAAACCCGATCACATTCCGTGCCTCGCGGATGCTGTCGGGAACGACTATCCGTCTGATTTTAGCAGTGAAAGGCTGGTAGTAACCGTCGGTGCCTTTGGGTAAAAGATGGTACTTTTTGAATTGTTTCGCCACATACTTCGCCGCTTTCCCATTCTCTTTGCTTCCCGTGCCACGGCCTTTCATTTGGTCGGAAGCGAGGTAGGAAATGTGTTTGCGGAGGTTTTCCGGCGAAGGTGAAACGGACTGTCCAAATACCTGTACAGCGCCTAAAACGAGCAGCAGACTGTGAAAAAAGATTCTCATTCGATTAAAATAGTTAATGCGCAAAGATACGCTGCTGCATTTCGGGACGCCGCCGGACACGACAGAATTTTTGCATTTGTTTGTATTTTCAGGCATCCGAGCTTAATATTGCACCATCAATCAATTGCTTCCCTTGAACGGCGGTTGATTTATAAAGAAGAGGCGAGAGAATGGGCTCTATGAACCTCTGGCAACCTGCTACCGCGATGGAGAAAGGTGCTAATTCCCACCTAAGTTTATTAGGAGATATAAAATCAATTCGTGTGCTCTTACAGTTAGAAATTTCCGTAAGCCGATTGGCTTTAGTCTCGCAGCTACAACCGAAAATTTGTATTTCGGCTGTCCATTTTACCATGTGTTGAATTTAACCACGTGCTGTGGCTCTTATGCAAGCGGAACAGAAGACATTTAAATACCCATATCCCTACGCGCTCGAAATGGGGGGCGAATTGCCAGGATTTGAACTCGCATACACGACCTATGGAGAAAGAAATGCCAGTGACACCAACATCGTCTGGATTTGCCATGCGCTCACCGGCAGCTCCAACGCGCACGACTGGTGGGACGGGCTTGTAGGCGACGATAAATATTTCAACCCTTCGCAGCATTTCATTATTTGCGTGAATGTCCTGGGCTCGGCATATGGGTCGACCGGGCCGCTTTCCGTGAATCCGCGCACAAACCAGCCCTATTACCGCACGTTCCCGACCCTTACCGTGCGGGATGTCGTAGGAACACTGGACCTTCTGAGGCAGGAGTTGGCCATCAACCGGATCAAGATCTGTATTGGCGGCTCGCTGGGTGGGCAACAGGCGCTGGAATGGGCCGTAGAAAAGCCCCATCTGTTCGAAGAGCTGATCCTGATCGCTTCCAACGCATTGCATTCGCCCTGGGGCATTGCATTCAACGAGTCGCAGCGCATGGCGATCGAAGCCGATCCTACTTATGCCGAAGAAAGCGAAGAAGCGGGGGCAATGGGCATGCGCGCAGCCCGATCGATCGCGTTGCTTTCCTACCGTAACTACGATACTTACAACTTTACACAAGCCCGCGACAACCCCGACCAGATCGACGATTTCCGGGCGTCGTCGTACCAGCAATACCAGGGCGACAAGTTCGTGAAACGCTTCAATGCATTCTCCTATTGGGCGCTGTCCAAGATCATGGACTCGCATAATGTGGGCCGCAACCGCGGTGGTATCGTGCATGCACTCGGGCTGGTGAAGGCAAAGACGCTGGTGCTGGGCATCAAGTCCGACCTGCTTTTCCCGGTGTCGGAGCAGCAGTTCCTGGCCCGCCACATTCCCGATGCCACATTTCAGGAGATCGATTCATTGTATGGGCACGACGGATTTTTGATTGAGTATAAACAACTTACACAAGTGATCAGAGCGTGGCAGGAGACAAACGGACAGTTACAGATGGCGCGCATTCGTTAATGCGTGTATTTTTTAAAAAAGGTTGTATAAACTGAGCTTAAATTGTCACGCTGAGCGGAG
>CBIHPQ010000060.1:0-20965 GCA_966211825.1 uncultured Dyadobacter sp.
AATTGACGAATTCGGTTTACCCGTTCGCTATAACTGGGCGGCTGAATATAAAGGAAAGGCTACCTATGCAGACGTGATCCAACGCGCCCGCGGTGCATTTGGGAAAGATGAAGAAGGTTACCGTGCGGAATTTGTACAGCTTGTAAAAGTTGCGCAGAGCTTGGACGGAGCGCAGGGGACGGCGCGGAAGTGATAGCATGTTAAAGCAAATGGTATAGCTGGCAGTTGTTTTGCCAGCGCCATTACAGCCCGCGATAATGCAAAGATTGGCATCAATCCTCTTTCAAAGCCTTCAAAATTAAATCCCTTCCTGTTTCGCTGTATTGTAACGACAATGCCGCTTCACGGCCCGGGTCGCTCATTTTGCCCCAGGTTTTGCGGAGGATATCTACCATCTTTTCTTCGCTTGTTTTGGCGATCAGGTCGTCGTACTGGTATTGGAGGAAAACGAGGCAAAGCGCGTTTTCCATCGTTTGCACGTCGGAATCGCTTTTAAGGCGCTGTTTGAGGACAATCTGCCTCACACGATTGATTGTTTCCTCATCATAGCCGACCCCGGCAAGAATTTCACCGGCAATACCGGCATGGTACTTCGAAAGGTCGCTCCGCCATTTGAGATAGCCCACACGACCGTCGGGATAGCTCTTCCGCGCAATCTCCCAGCGGCCGATATGCTGGCATCTCGACGCCAGAAGCAAGCTTTCGTCGGCCTGCGGGTCGAGCTTGGTGACCCATTCGTGCAATTTTATGGCGTAGAAATATTCAACCGGATATTCCACGTTTTCCCACACAATGTGCTCAGGCGAGCGCTTGTTGTAGTTGTCAAAAAGTTCAAAAGCTTTGTCGAGCTTGCTCATGGTGAATTAGTAAGGTATAAGCTATTGGCCAGCCTTGAATTTCAAGGCGATGGTCGTCATGCGGGGATAATCGTAGGCGGTGCTTTGTGTTTTCATGACAAAAGACGTTTTATGGACGTCTTCCGGGCGGATTGTCCATTCGCCTTTGTTACCGCCTTCCGGCGCTCCCACCGTGATATTTTTATCGCCGGTTTGCCATTTCAACAAAAACGGCGTGGATTCGCCTTTGAAAACGCCGGAGAACACACCGTCCTTTTTAACCTGGACGGTTTCCATATATCTCTAAAAATCAATACTGCCAAACTGCTGCGTCATTTTACCGTCTTTGAATGTGACGGCATCATTGACAACAATCTCCTCGATCGTCCATTGCGGCACGGCAGTAAGCAAGCCGGCCGCCTCTTGCGGTGTGCCGGCGGGGCGGTCGCAGGAGGTAGTAAATACACCGGTGATGGTGATCAGTATTAAAATGGCGGATTTTCTGAAAAGCATAGGTATTCCCGGTAGATGGCTACCCGCAAATATAGCCACAACTGCATCGCACTTCGATTTAAGTTCCACGAATTTTAATGCTTATTCGCGGTCATAAAGTAAAGTAATGGATGTCAGGAATTCGGCGGCTTCCTCCGTGATCTGCCCCGGGAGCAATTTCCACGCCCAATTGTTTTCATTGGAGCCGGGAAGGTTCATCTTGGCCGTTTCATCCAGGTTAAGAATATCCTGAATCGGCAGAATAGCCATTTTAGCCACCGACCCGAATACGGCGCGAGCCAGTTCGGCGGCCACATTTTCTTCGGAAACGGGTTTTCCCAAATACAATTCAAGGCGCTCCTGTACGCCCGCGGCTACCTGTTCCCGGTACCAGCCTCTGGTCGTGTTATTGTCGTGCGTGCCCGTGTAAGCGATGAAATTCTGCTTGTAATGATGCGGAATATGGTCGGACTGCGGCATGTTTTCGTCAAATGAAAATTGTATGACCTTCATTCCTGGCAGATTGAACTTGTCGCGCAATACATAAACCTCGGGACTGATTTCGCCCAAATCCTCGGCGATGAAGGGCAGCTCGCCCATGACCGATTCTACTTTCCGGAAAAAATCCTCCCCGGGCCCCGTTTTCCAGGTACCATTCACGGCGGTTTTCTCCCCGCCCGGCACTTCCCAATAATCCGCGAAAGCCCTGAAATGGTCCAGCCTGACGAGGTCGAACAGCTCGATATTGCGCGTCAGCCGGTCGATCCACCATTGGTATCCCTGTGATTGGAGGGCGTTCCAGTTAAACACCGGCATACCCCACAGCTGGCCGTCCTCAGAGAATGCATCGGGCGGCACACCTGCAATGCCTGTGATTTTGCCATCGGCGTCTACACAAAACAATTCGCGGTTGGCCCACACATCGGCGGAGTCGTAACTTACATAGAAAGGTATATCACCCAGCAGCCTGATATCCCGATCGTTACAATATTGGCGAAGGCTTTTCCATTGTTTATCAAATACAAATTGTTGCCACTGGACCCATTGGATCTGTTCGTGGTCGGTTTCCCTCACCTCGTCGAGCGCGGCCTGCTCTCTGTTCCGGAATGCTTCGGGCCAGGTGTACCAAGGTTTGTTCTCAAAGCGCTTTTTAAGTACCATATATAGGGCAAAATCGTCCATCCAACCCGCATTGTCGGCAAGGAAGTTTTCCAACTGCCCCGACGCTTCCCCGGGATGTTCCATATAGTTCTGGAACGCTTGTTCCAATAAAGTATTCTTATGCTGCCCGGCTGTTCCGAAGTCGACTGTTGATGAATCAGGCAAATGGTTTTCCTGCAAATCTTCGTCCGTCAAAAAACCTTCTCTGGCCAGTATCTCCGGGCTGATCAGTAACGGGTTACCCGCCATGCTCGACAGCGCACTGTAAGGCGAATTCCCCTGCGCTCCCTCCGTAGGATTGAGGGGTAGTATTTGCCATACTTTTTGATTGGCTTTTTCTAAAAAATCCACGAACTCAAAGGCCGACGGACCAATATCGCCCACACCAAACGGAGAGGCCAGCGAGCTGATGTGCAACAAAACGCCCGCACTGCGTTCATTCTCAATGCGCCTCCCCTGCAAAACCGCCAATGGCATGCCTTTGAACAAATCGGTCGGGGCGAGTTTCAGTTGAAAGGTTTCGTGACTGCCGGTAAGCAGGTCAGTCCATTCGGGAAGCACACCCTCTGGTAGTACTACATGCGTATCCTGCCAATCCAATTCAAAGAAATCCTTTTGCTGTTCCCGGCTCATTACGGCTGTGTGCAATGGAATGACCGTCACAAAAACATCACGCTTATGCCGCCGCATAAACGCCAGCAAGTGATCTTTATAGGTACCTCTTATTTTCAGAGGAATGTATTCGCCGTGGGTGAATAGCAACGGGTTTTGCCTGCGCAGGCTGAATAACCGCTGGGTGAGCCACAATTTGACCTGCCCGTTCCGCCGGTCTTGCCAAAGCTTTTCCGGCAAGCGTTCCGGTTCATAATTGTCCAGTTCATCGAGCCATTGCTTTCTTTTTCCAAAATCAACCTCTCGCCGGTTATCGGGATCTACAAGGCTCAAATCCCACAATTCGCAACCCTGATAAACGTCCGGAATACCCGGGCAAGTGAATTTCAGTACAACCTGTGCCAATGAATTGATAATGCCGAAATCCGTAATTGATTCCAGCAACTCCTGAAACGATCCAGAAAATGCAGAATTTTCGGTAAGTATCGCATTGGCGAAATCAATTGTCCCCTTTTCATACGCGCTATCGGGCGACGACCAGGATGAGTTGACTTTTGCTTCCCGCAAGGCTTTCTGCAAATATTCTCCCAGCCGGTTTGTGAAATCATCGGGGTCCGCTCCCGGCATAGGATAAGCGCCGGCAACCGTCTGATAGATAAGATATTCATCATTGGCATCAGGACCGGACTTACGTGACCCGCCGTTAGTATCCCGCCATTCTCTCACCTTCCCGATCCATTCGCCGGCCAGGTCGGTAAGCACATTCAGCCGGGCCCGCACGTCCTCGCCGCGCTTCGTATCGTGGGTAGAGGTCGCATTCAATGCCATCGGCCATTCCTTCCGGCGCTTTTTCATGTATTTGTGAAAGTCCCCGGCGGTAATCCCGAAGCGGTCCGGGAAGTCGCCGACGTCGTTATGGCCGATAAACCGGTTGTAAGTGTACATTAAAGTATCTTCCCCGCCTTTGGCCATCAGCGGTCCCGTGAACTGCATGCATCGCTGGTAAAACTCAGCTGCGCGGAGGTTGTACGCCTCATCGCCTACTGCGGGGCGGTGTATGAAGCATTGTTCCAGCACTTCCACTGCCGGCGACAAGTCGAGATGGTGTTTATTGATATCCACAAAAATATCCTTCACAGCGCGCGATTCTTCCTCGGGAAGCGGCATTGCATTGCCATAATACCTGTACACGGGACAGTGGATAAGGAATTCGCCGATCACCTGCCGGATAGGCCCGGCCCCTACCCTCCCGAGGGTTTCCTGGTCGGCCAATTCCAGCGAGATGAAAAGTTGGTACAGGTTTTCCAGCTCACCGGCCATATGTCCGTGAAGTATTTCACTCTTTTTGCTTAGCAACTGATCGCGGACTGGGTGATCGTCGCCGGTTAGCTCCGCATAGAATGCGTTAAATGGCTCTTCCGCTGCCGGATTTGTAAACAAATTATTGACAACTGCCAGAAATTCGTAGCCCGTTGTTCCCTGGATCGGCCATGATACAGGCAGGGCCTCATTCTCTCCCAGTATTTTTTCTGCAACAATGTAAGTATCGTTCCCTACTTGCCCCCGGAGCTTTTTAAGGTAAGCTTGCGGATCGTAAAGGCCGTCGATATGATCGATGCGGAGCCCCTGGAAGATGCCTTCTTCGGTGAGCTGTTGGATCAGTGTATGGTATTTTTCAAAAACGGCGTCGTCCTGTATATTTAGGCAAATCAGCCCATTAACTGTAAAAAAACGGCGAAAATTGATCTGTTCCTCAGTCCGCTGCCAGTGGCATAATGTATACCCCTGCTGATCTGCCAGCTCTGTGAGCATTTCCGGGTCTTCATTAATCTGCGCTAATGCAGCATCGATTTCGGGTTTCACCTGCTCGTTACCGTACAGCGCCCGGAACTGCATAAGCCATTCTTCCCAACGCTGCGAAAATGCAGGCGCCTCCTCGATACGGGTGATTTCTTCCAGCTGGTCGCGCAATTGGTCGAGGGCCTGGGAATTAGCATCCACTTTTTGGAACAATGCAATGTAAGACCGCAGGTTCATAGGAAATACCTGGCCGCCGAAATCCAATGCGAGCCTGCTGCCGTCGTAAAGCACTTTCAATTCCCGGTCGGCAATCAATTCAGTCAATTCCTTTGACAAAAAAGGAACCATCAGCTTGCCCTGGAAGAGCCCGCTATTCCCCGGCGTATCGAAAAATGGTGCAAATACCGATTGCCTTCCCTTTTCCAGCACATCCATCAGCCAGGGATTTTCCTGATGAAAAGCCATGTGGTTCGGAACAATGTCCTGTAACCAGCCGATATCTGATTTTTTCAGATTTGAAACCAGGTCACGAAGTTGTTCCAGGCTGCCGATTTCCGGATCAATCCGTTCGGGATCGACCCCGTCGTACCCATGCGTGCTGCCTGTTGTAGACGCCAGAATAGGCGAAGCATAAATCGTCCCCACGCCCAATTTGCGGAAATAGGGTATCAAATGTTCGAAATCCAGAAACGAAAAGTCTTTATGAAATTGAAGCCGGTATGTAGAAACTGGATTGTTCATGTAAGCTGATGATAAGTGTATCGTCAGCCCATTAAATATTATGCCAGCAACCGGCCGTAATAAAGGCTACTATGATTTGAGAAGCTCCCTCAGCAGGGGTATTTCGAGCGGTTTTGATAGTAGCTGGATAATGTAGGGATTGGCTTCGGCTTGCTCGATATCGGAAATATCAACGGTTGATGAAATCATAAAGAGACGGATCCGCTTTCGGACCGCATCGGGTAACAAGCCATATTGCTCAGTGAATTCGAAGCCGTTAAGACCAGGCATCTGAAGATCCAACAGGATCACCGTCTCAGGCATATTTATATCCTGGTCACGAAGGTGATCAATCGCCTGTTGGGGTGAGTTGAATGCCCGTACCATCTTGGTCAAACCACTTTTCAGCAACAGCTTTTCCTGGGTAAACAGATCGAAAACACTGTCGTCTACGATAATAAATTCCATTTTACAGTAAGAGAAGGGTTCAGAATTCCACACCAAAGCTCCATGCCAACCGGATTCGTCCTACCACTACAAGCTATGCATTGTAGAAATAGTTGTCGTGAATAAGCTACAAAGATTTTAAATCTAACTGATAAATCGGCAAATATGGCCTAATACTTTCGTCCGGCCGCAATTTTAGCATTGCCTTATCTGCTTCGGCCCGTTGAATGGCCATCGTTGAGTGTGAGATCTGATAGAAGTGGGCATTTGGTTATTAAAAGTTACTGAATAGTTTTTTTACTCCCAAGTTAAAATCCTGATTTCGATTCAACGTACATCAGCCCGGCCTACCAGGCTTCCGCGCTTTCTCTGCAGGCACGATTTTGATTGTCATTCCGGACATTCATCATACATCAACTAAAAACCATTGACAATGAGCACGCTGGACGGCAGAAAGCGGGTGGTGATCAGCAACGTCAGGCCACAGGTAGAAGAAGGGAGGTTTCCCGCCAGGCGGACGATCGGGGAAAGTGTCGCCTTCTCGGCAGATATCGTCGCCGACGGCCACGATACCGTTGCGGCGAGTGTGATCTTCCGCCACGGGTCCGAACAACTCTGGCAGGACGTACCCATGTCGCATGCGGGCAACGACCAGTGGCAGGCCAGCTGGACGCCCGCCAAGGAAGGCATTTACGAATACCGCTTCACGGGTTGGGTCGATCATTTTACGACCTGGAAAAAGGGGTTGGCCAAAAAGTTCGATGCTAACCAGGACATTGCCGTCGAGTTGCGGATCGGAGCCGATATTTTACGGGAAGCGGCCGGACTTGCCGCCAGGGATTATTTGCCAGCCTTCGAAAGATGGATCGCCGCGTTGGAAAGCGCCGCGCTGGCGAGCGCCGCGCTGGCAAGCGCCGCTTCGCCGGAAGAAGCTGTCAACCTCGCCCTAAGCGATGCGCTGGCCGAGGCAATGGCCAAAATCCGGTATACCGACCGCATCAGTGTTTTCGACCAAACGTTCCGATTGGAGGTTGAGCGTAAAAAAGCCGGTTTCAGCAGTTGGTACGAATTGTTTCCGCGCTCTGCCGCCGACGTTCCGGGCCGGCACGGCACATTTGACGACGTGATCAGGCTCCTGCCGAAAGTCGCGAAAATGGGTTTCGACACGCTTTATTTCCCACCCATTCACCCGATCGGTGAAATGAAGCGAAAGGGGAAAAACAACTCGCTCGTACCATCCCCGACCGACCCAGGATCTCCCTGGGCGATTGGTAACCGGCTCGGTGGGCACAAGGCCGTCCATCCGGAACTTGGTACGATGGAAGATTTTACGCAACTGGTATCAGACGCAAAAGAACTTGGGATTGAGATTGCCATGGACATCGCCTACCAATGCGCGCCTGATCACCCGTACGTGAAGGAACACCCGCAGTGGTTCAAGTGGCGGCCCGACGGCACGGTACAATACGCGGAAAACCCGCCCAAGAAATATGAAGACATCCTGCCATTTGATTTTGAAACACAAGACTGGCAAAACCTTTGGAATGAACTGAAAAGTGTCATCGACTTCTGGATCGGGCATGGCGTGAATGTGTTTCGGATTGATAACCCGCATACCAAGGCCTTCCCGTTTTGGGAATGGATGATCGGCGAAGTCCGGAAAGTGAACCCGCAGGTAATCTTCCTGGCAGAGGCCTTTACACGTCCTCGTATTATGGAGCGGCTCGCCAAAATCGGGTTTAATCAGTCCTACACCTATTTCACCTGGCGAAACAGCAAGTGGGAGCTGGAACAATACCTTTACGAGCTTACCAAAACCGATCAGCAATATTATTTCCGTCCGAATTTCTGGCCCAATACGCCGGATATCCTTCCGCATCACCTGGTCGAAGGAGGCGAGAATGCCCACATTATCCGGTTCATCCTGGCCGCCACGCTTTCCTCCAATTATGGATTATATGGCCCAGTGTATGAGTATGGCGTCAACACGCCGCATCCGGGAAAGGAGGAATACACCGATAATGAGAAGTACGAAATAAAGCATTGGGACTGGGACCGTTACAGCCGGACGCGTGAGATTATTACCCGTGTTAATCGCATCCGCAAGGCATACTCGGCTTTGCAATCAACCTGGAATATCGATTTCAACGAAACCAACAATGACCGGGTGATCAGCTATACCAAACTGGCACCCGACGGTGGCGAATCGTTGGTGATAACCGTCAACCTGGACCATTACCACACACAGGGCGCACACATTCGCGTACCGCTGCATCAACTCGGGATCGGTTACGACCAACCCTACCTCGTCCGCGACATGCTGAGCGGGGAAAAATACAAATGGCAGGGAGAATACAACTACGTTCAGATGAACCCCTTCGAAATGCCGGCACACATTCTAACAGTTGAACGATTGAATTGAGAGAGCACATGGAATACAGGAAAGGAATGCCCGAGAAAAATTTGCATTGGTACAAGGATGCAGTCATTTATGAACTACACATCAAAGCCTTTAAGGACGGTAACTGCGATGGGATAGGTGATTTCCAAGGTCTGCTGCAACAGCTGGATTACCTTCAGGACCTGGGCGTGACGGCGATCTGGCTGCTCCCCTTCTACCCTTCGCCCCTTCGTGATGACGGCTACGACATTGCTGACTATTATACGATTAACCCCTCATACGGGGATATACAGGAGTTCAAAACCTTTTTGCGGGAAGCACATAAGCGGGGCCTGAAAGTGATTACCGAACTGGTGATCAACCACACCTCCGACCAACACCCATGGTTCCAAAGGGCACGTCGCGCCCCGAAAGGCTCTGCGTACCGGAATTTTTATGTGTGGACCGACGATCCAAAGCAATTCAAGGACGCCCGCATTATTTTTCAGGACTATGAAAAATCAAACTGGACGTGGGACAATGAGGCTGAGCAATACTACTGGCACCGTTTCTTCCACCACCAGCCCGATCTGAATTATGATAGTCTGGATGTGCAGGAGGAAATTTTCAAGATCATTAATTTCTGGTGTAAAATGGGTGTCGACGGTTTCCGGCTGGATGCCGTCCCCTATTTGTTCGAAAGGGATGGTACCAATTGTGAAAACCTGCCCGAAACGCATGCGTTTTTGAAAAAACTCAGAAAACATGTCGACGACCGCTACCCTGGTACATTATTGCTCGCCGAAGCTAACATGTGGCCGGAGGATTCGGCAGCTTATTTTGGTGATGGCGATGAATGCCAGATGAACTACCACTTTCCCATTATGCCGCGGATGTTTATGTCGCTGCAAATGGAGGACCGCTACCCGCTTACCGACATTTTTGATCAGACCCCGGCTATCCCGGACAATTGTCAATGGGGTATTTTCCTCCGCAACCATGATGAGCTGACACTCGAAATGGTGACGGACGAGGAGCGTGATTATATGTATAAGGTGTATGTCAAAGATCCGAAAGCACGGATTAATCTCGGCATCCGGCACCGGCTTGCTCCGCTGATGGAGAATAACCGAAAGAAAATAGAACTCCTTAATAGCCTGCTGTTTACCTTCCCAGGCACACCTATCATCTATTATGGCGATGAAATCGGGATGGGCGATAATTTTTATCTCGGCGACCGCGACGGCGTACGTACTCCCATGCAATGGAGCCCCGACCGTAATGCAGGATTTTCGCAGGCAAATCCCCAGCGCCTGTACCTCCCGCTGATCCTTGATCCGCAATATCACTACGAGTCGGTGAATGTGGAATTACAGTCGCGAAACTCGTCCTCGCTGCTCTGGTGGATGCGGCGGGCGATCAGCACCCGTAAGAAATACAAGGCATTCAGCCGCGGCGACATCAAGTTTTTGAACCATGAGAATGCGAAAGTGCTGGCATATACCCGCAATTTTGAAGACGAAACAATGCTGGTGATCGCGAACCTTTCGAGATTTCCGCAGCCGGTCGAGCTAGATCTGGATCAGTACAAGGGATTTCAACCCGTGGAAATTTACAGTAAAAACAAATTTCCGTCGGTGAAGGACAACACCCCTTACTTTTTCACTTTGGAAGCATACGGCTGTCAGTGTTTCGTCATGCAGAAAACGCATCCGGAAATCGACGAAAATGAAGAGTTGCCATTGGTCAAGCTGGAAAAATGGAAAGATCTGCTGGAACCGGCGATGCTGGAACGCTTAGAAACGCATATTTTGCCTTCGTACTTAATGAAAATGAGGTGGTTTGGAGGGAAAGGCAAAGGTTTGGACAAGGTGAACATCCTATCGCACGCTTCCATTCCGCTCGGGGACAATCCGCCTTGTTTCCTGTTGCTCATTGAAACCACCTACCAGAATGACCTGCCCGAGATGTACCAGTTGCCGGTTGCACTTGGCAAAATGCCGTTCGCGTTTAATGTCCGGGAGAACTGCCCGCAAGCGGTGCTAGCCCGCATTCAGGTTAAAGGTGAAGAAGAAGGTGTACTTTTCGACGCTATTTACGGCCTCGAATTGCAGCAGGCATTAATCGAGAATATGGCGGGCAATGAGCGGCTGAATGCGAAAGATAGCCAGATCCATTTTTCCGGAAACCGCCACCTCGCCCAGCATATCAAGGAAACCGACCGCATTAAGCCGCGCGTCCTTTCCGGTGAGCAAAGCAATACATCCATTACCTATGACGGCAAGTATTTCTTCAAACTTTACCGCAAGGTCGACAGGGCCATCAATCCTGATGTGGAAATCACCCAGTACCTGACCAGTAAGGCAAAGTTCAAGAACATCCCGGCTTTCATCGGGGCGATCGAATGGAAATATAAAAAGGATTCGATGGTGTTGGGTATGATGCAGGAAATGGTGAGCAATGCCACCGATGCCTGGGCCAACATGCTCGACAGGCTGGACAGTTTTAATGAAAAAGTGCTCTCCACAACCGGGCTCGAACTTCCTACGGAGCTTCTTGGAACACTTACGCAGCCTGTGGGCTATGAAGAGATACCTGATATGCTGAAAGAGTTGCTGGACGTACATGTGGCCGAGCAAGCCAGGCTCCTGGGCGTCCGCACTGCTGAAATGCACCTTGCCTTGTCGGGAGAGAAGGAAAACCCCGATTTCAAACCGGAGGAGTTTTCGCTGCATTATCAGCGCTCGGTGTATTCGTCGCTGCAATCCTTAGTGCGTGTGGCATTTCAGAGCCTCAACCGGAACATCAAAAAACTCGATGCCGAAACGCGGCAAGCGGCGGAAGAGGTGATGCAATCCAAGGAGGAGATTTTGACTGAGCTTAAAAAAATATACAGCCATAAGATCGATACGGCTAAAATCAGGATCCATGGTGACTACCACCTCGGCCAGGTGTTGTTTACAGGCAAAGATTTTGTGCTGCTCGATTTCGAAGGCGAGCCTGCACGGAGTTACAGCGAGCGAAGATTGAAGCGCTCGGCCTTGCGCGACGTAGCGGGTATGCTGCGGTCATTCCACTATGCGGCCCATGGCAGCCTTTATCTCGACAATCAGATCCGGCCCGAGGATGTCAACAAGCTGCTTCCGTATGTGGAGCAATGGTACCACTACATGAGCGGATTTTTCATGAAAGCCTATCTTGAAACGGTTGGCGACAGTCCGATCATTCCGCATCAGAAAAGCGATCTCGAAACGCTTTTAAGGACATTCCTGCTTCAAAAAGCCATTTATGAGCTCAATTATGAAGTAAATAACCGACCATCGTGGGTGATGGTGCCGTTAAGGGGCATCCGGGCCATTCTCGGCAAGACGGAGGCCGGTGTGATGGTTTAACTAATAGCATTATGACGCAACAACAGGAAAAGCAACCACTGCTTACCGGCTACGACGTCGATCTGTTCCGATCCGGTAAGCATTATCATATCTACAATAAACTCGGGGCGCATATCCGCAGCGTGAATGGGGCCGAGGAAACACATTTCGCCGTGTGGGCACCGAATGCGGCCGGAGTTTCCGTAATAGGCAATTTTAATGGCTGGGAGCGCGACGCGCATCCGCTTTCCGCCCGCGGTGATGGTTCGGGTGTTTGGGAAGGTATTATACCAAATGTCGGCCGCGGAGAGCTTTACAAATATTTTATCCGCGCCACAAACGGCTATGAAGTCGAAAAGGGCGACCCTTATGCTGTTTACTGGGAAACTCCGCCCCGTACAGCGTCGGTTGTGTGGGATTTACAGTTCGAGTGGAGCGATCATGAGTGGCTTGAAAAACGAAAGGCTCCCGCACTGAACGGGCCGATTTCGATTTATGAAATACACCTTGGTTCGTGGCGCCGTGTTCATGAAGAGGAAGGGCGCTGGATGACCTATCGCGAACTGGCCGATCATCTTCCCGAATATTGCCGGTTTATGGGATTCACCCATGTGGAATTCCTTCCTGTGGCGGAGCACCCTTTCTATGGCTCCTGGGGTTATCAGATCACCGGTTATTTTGCTCCGACCAGCCGCTACGGAACGCCTCAGGATTTTATGTATCTCATTAATGCATTGCACGAGGTCAGTATTGGGGTAATCCTCGACTGGGTACCGTCCCACTTCCCTACCGACGAGCATGGGCTCGGCTATTTCGATGGGTCGCATCTGTACGAGCACGCCGATCCGCGCCAGGGCTTCCATCCCGACTGGCAAAGTGCCATTTTCAATTACGGTCGCCATGAAGTCAAAAGCTTCCTCATTTCCAATGCACTTTATTGGTTAGATAAATTCCACATCGACGGCCTGCGCGTGGATGCGGTGGCCTCTATGCTGTACCTTGACTATTCACGGAAGGAAGGTGAATGGATCCCAAACCAGTATGGAGGGCGGGAAAATCTGGAAGCAATAGAATTTCTGCGTGAGTTTAACACGGCCGTCCATCAATCTTTCCCTGATGTGCTCACCATTGCAGAGGAATCCACTGCATGGCCTGGCGTTACACATCCGGTCAGCAGCGGCGGGCTTGGCTTCGATCTCAAATGGATGATGGGCTGGATGCATGACACGCTTTCCTATTTTGAGAAAGACACTGTTTATCGTTCCTATCACCAGGAACAGCTTTCTTTCAGCTTGCATTATGCATTCTCGGAACGCTTTGTATTGCCGCTTTCCCACGATGAGGTGGTGTATGGCAAACATTCGCTGCTGCGGAAAATGCCCGGGGACGAATGGCAACGCTTTGCCAACCTGCGCTTGTTGTATGCATATATGTACGGGCACCCGGGTGCGAAGTTACTTTTTATGGGGGGCGAATTCGGGCAAAACCATGAATGGCGCCACGATTACAGTCTGGATTGGAATGAAAACCTTAATCCCCTGCATGCGGGCACTCAAAAGTTGCTCAAAGACCTAAACGAGTTATACCGGCGCGAACCGGCCTTATATGAAAGAAATTTCTCGGGAGAAGGATTTGAATGGATCGATCAGCAGGATGCTACTAATAGCGTATTGGCATGGATCAGGAAAGGTGCCACGCATTCCGATCAACTGTTGTTTATCGCGAACTTCACGCCCGTTGTACGGGAAAATTATCGGATTGGTGTATCAATGCCGGGCTATTATACTGAGGTGTTCAATAGCGACAACCTGCGCTACGGCGGGGCGGATGTCCTTAGCTCTGCGGAACTGGAAAGTTACCCTATTCCCAGACACGGACGCATGCATTCCATACCCATGACATTACCACCGCTAGCAGTGATTGTTTTAAAATATGTAAAAGAATTTGAATGGCTATAAAAAGTTATGTTCTCGAAGCTACATTCTCTACACACTAAAAACTAAAACATAACAATTTCTAATTACCTACAAAAAAACATTCCGAACACTCAATGCGGCGTCCGGAATGTGCAATAACACACACTAATTTGCTGTAACTACCCGATCGTTAGAAGTACTTAATCTTGTTCCTTAAAACGATCAGGTAGAACAAGCCAAAGTAACGTTGAATAAATTTTTTCACACCTCTTCTTGATTGTAGTTATTGAACGTATTTTTAATATTGTTAACAATAAGGCTCTGATTTTCTGGAATAAATATTCACTGCTACGATAGATGTTATTGCGGTGATCACAAGCCCTATTAATAATATTTTTTTCATGATCTAAGTTGTATCATTTAATTTTCAATTCAATTTGATCAACCCCTTGGAGATCTAAAACTATTTGATCGCAAGTCCGACTGACAACTCCACATTCATAACGCTCGATATTTCCGTTCGAAAAAGTTCCAATTAAAACCACAGAATCATTTTCTACTTCCCAATTACAAACAGGGTTGCCAGCTGCTCCGAACAAAACCCCTTTACTCTCGTTGAAACTACCATCGCTTTTGAACGTTAGCTCTTGTATCTTGTCTTTCTCGGAAACTAACGTTGCGTCCCAGCTATTTACTAGTTGCTCTGCTAACGGCGGAGGGACGCAATCTTTGTCTCTCTGACAAGCGGTAAATACTATCACAAACAAGGTTAAAGAAAATTTGCTTTTCATAAGTAATGAGGTTGGATGTTGATGAAACAAGTCAGTGACGGCGCGGCACCTTAAAGTGAGCCAAAAAGGTGCTCACGCCATCATCCTGACTGCTTCACACACTAATCAAATGAGCTATCTGGCAATAATCAGCGCATAGCTATTTGACCCTCTCTCTCTGCGAGACAGTTTCACTACATAGGTTCCGGAGGGCAGATTACTTACGCTCACCTCCTTCACCGGCACTGACGGTGATGTATATACTTCAACACCTTGTGCATTGTATATTTTGACACTTGACACGCTGTTCCAATCCTCAGTAGACTTAAAGTTGAGTTTCTCGCTTACTGGGTTGGGAAACAATGTGTAGCCTGTTTTCAAATTAAATTCTACACTTCTAATTTTACTGAGTGCAAATGTTCCGTCTTTGTCCACCATTTTGAGACGATAGAGGTTGTTTCCGTTCATCGGGCTATCGTCCACAGCCGAATAATGCGTCTCTACGGAGCTTTCACCTTTCGCTGCAATGGTTTTTAATTTTTCCCATGCTTTGCCGTCTCCGCTACGCTGCACATCAAAGTAGTCGCTATTTGATTCTTCCGAAGTTGACCAGGCGAGTGTAGTAGTGTTGCCTTCACGGGCAGCGGAGAAGTCCACCAACTTCACGGGCAATGGTGTCGAGAGTCCTGCACTAGGCCCAACGATGTTGGCGGAATTCCCATCCAAATCGCCCCATTTTGAGCCCGAAAGGCCTGTTCCAAACCCTGAGGCGGCGCAGCGCAGCTGAATTTTTGCCCCGCCCGGTTCGGTACCTGGCGTTCCTATTACAGTTCCTGCTGGCCAACTCACTGTTGCAGTGGCCACATGCGTAGGGGTTGTTGTCAAGGGGTCTGAAGACATCGTTCTAATCGGCGTAAACTTGAATCTTGTATCGTAGCCCGCAGGAATAGGTCCCGCCTGAAGATTCACAGGTGCTTGAATGTCACTCAACTGATTACCGACCTTCACAACGGTGCTTCCCGACTTGGTTGTATAACTAGTTGTGCCGTTAGAGCCAAAATCCAAGTCAAAGCACACATCACCACTTTGAAAACCGAACTGAGTGCCGTTGGCAACCAAGTAATCCACATAAGCCTGACTCGCCGACATATACAGATCAAATTTAAGTGTCGGACCAGCCACAGCGTCATTAGTTACTACGAAGTTTCGAGTTTCGTAAAGAATGTGTGGTCCGGCAGCAACTTGGTCAATTGGGCTCGTCTGAGCAAAGCAAAGATTTGAAGTCATCCCGAAGGCTAGTAGACAACCGAAGATTTTAGAGATTTTTTTCATATTTGGTGTTCGATTAGTAATTACTTAGTGAAGAAAACGGTGCAGTTAAGTTGTTAGAGAAAATAAGATTGTAGTCATTGGAATCCACTCCTCCGTCCATGTTAAGATCCGATATTGAATAGATGTCAATTAGTGCATCCTTATTCGAATCATACACCGAGTTAAAGTCTGTCGCGTCAACTCCCAAATCCTGTCCGTTGGCTATGTCACCTACCCACATACACCAGCTGCCATTTTTCAGGACCATTTGCGGAGGATCTCCAAATGCATTGGACGCTTGTGAAAGACCAGTCGTAAAATCATAGCTAAGTGCTGAACCCGCGGTGAAACTCTGAATCGGGTTACTCATGATTGCCAAGTGATTACGATGCTTAATAACCAATCTCACAGGACCAGATTGTGGATTAAATGTCGCCGGTTGTCCATTCCGGTTAACTATACTTCCATCCGGTTTAAGTAAGAGACTTTGCGCTTGCAGCACTGTTTGAGGAGATGAACCACTGCGAACCTCTACCCAAATCCAGTCGACGACTTCGCCAACAGGCCCCGCGGCATTGTTAATACTCGGATAGGCGCTCGAAGCCGTGTATGGTGAGGTTGTGGGAAGCAGCCCAGTCCCTCCATAGGTCTGCAAATCATTTTTCATTTTGACTCCCGCATCTGGCATTGCACCTTGCAGCGCGACTTTAAGACTAAGCGTAACGTTGCTCAAACAAGGGTTGATGGTAACCTTAACCTGTGCGGTAGAATTATCCGTGTTATAACAGCCCGCCCCGGAAGGATCGTAAATGAACGCGTAGTAAGTTCCTGGTCCGACAGCACTTGGATTACTTATAACAGGCGCTGTGTGAGTAGGATTGTTAAACCAAACGATTTGAGTATTTTGAGGAACGTTGGCATTAAGGGTAGTGGTCGTTAGGTCTGAAGTAGCCATGGGACAGGTATTCATGATGGCGGCAGGTTGTACTGTTAGTTGATTGGTTCCAGCCTGGCAGCAATTGGCTTGAAAGGAAACCGATACCCATGATGTTGACGTTTCGGTGGAATAACAATCTGTTAAAGCATCATAATAAAATGCATAGTAAGTTCCAGGGGTCGTTATTGTGCTTACGGGAGGCCCTTGATGCTTGTTATTCCCAAACCACTTAACATTTGGGATGTCACCTGGATACAGTAGCTTATTTTCCAGGTTATATTGTGTTTCGGGGCATTTGACGGCAACATTCGAGCCAATTTTAAGGGGTACCTGCTTTGGAACATGGATCACTTCGACTTCCGCTGTTGACGACACGCCATCTTCCAGGCTGTAACAGGAATTGGCTAGGTGATAATAAAATGCATAATACTTACCTATTCCAGCCGATTCAGTCGCTGGCTTTGTCAGTTTTTGAGTCTGTGTTCCATTAGAATAGCCCCAAACAACGTCTGCTCCAACAGGCCAAGGCAACTTGACGTAGTTGTTAAGATTCAGAGTCTGGCATGGATACATTATTTCTTGTGTTGGATGTGTTAGAAGAACTTGCTTGTTAACAGGTAAAATACATTCAAGCGGCTTGGCAGAGATATCAAAATTGACCATCCCGTATAGACCAGCAGGTACGTTACCTGAGAGCACAAACACCGTTTCAGTCGTCGTAGGTGTAAATTCCATTTGTTGTTCCGTCCAAACGTACTTCGACTGGGACAGATCAGTAACTGCAGTAGCTAATATAACTTGGCTGTTTGATGGCTGTACTTCTATAATAGCTTGCGTACCAAATGTGGTGCCTGATGTCCGCGAAGCCATCACAGCATAGTTCAACTTGTATTTTTGGCCAGGTATGAAGTTAGAAACGGTGAACTTAACTTTCGAATTTAGGTTAGGGCCCTTCATCAGCGTCAAGAAAGTTTGACTGCTACTATTGATAGCGCTCGGATCCGCACTACTAGGCGGCGCAGGAGCCCATATTATTTGGCCAAGTTGCGAATACCATTTTGAAGCACTAGCACCATAGAATGTACGATCAGACACGTATGGAGTCCCCGATACTATCGAATAAGATTGCGATGGAACGCAATGACTGCACACCTGAGCGGCACCAGTTGGCGGGAAGAACTGAGCATATACAGGCGCTATCCATAAGGCCTGAAATATTAATAATAGAGTAATAAATAGTAATTGCTTTTTCATAATAATGTGCGTTTAATGTGAGCTTCCTTTTCGCACTGTAGAATCGGTTTGTGTTACTTTTTTAATTTGTTGATTCAAATCTAACGCCGTCATTTCGTCCAAAAAGAATCCGATGAGTAATAGGCAGGTATCAGAAAACGATCGGAATAATTAGAAAAAGTGCTTTGTACTAACTACAAATAGTTCAATCAATTATTAAATTTTATAGAACTATTAGGATCGCTTTATTATTAAAGTAATATCACAGCCTTGTAACTTTCCTGCCCAGATCTATAATGATAGCCGTTTGAGATAACGCTGAATTGTCCGCGCCCTTGCCAGACATCTGATTACGGATAAATCGACACGGATAAGAATTTGGCCCTGCCGGAGGATGATCAATGCCAGTTAGGCCGGAAAATAATGATGAGTAGGATGAACACGCACGTTACCAATATCGGAACCGCCATCACCCACACCAGGATGGAAGCGGTCGTGACGTCGCCCGTCCAGATAAAGTATGCGGATGTAACAATGCTTGTACTGATAGAGGTTAGGACAATCCATATGTAAACCCTGGGATCCTCGGGTTCTCTTTTCATTATAATGCAGTACAAGTAATACCCGCCTACCGCCAGTACGGCGGTGCAATCAATTAGAAGACCTGTAAGATAGAGAGTCATGACATTAATCTGTTTTGATGAATAGTAGGTTAACCACCGGTGTCTTAAGCAAATTTTATCGAGAACCCGAGGTAATAAAAATTGGATGTATGAACGCCGAGCTATCAATGATTGAATGGTCAAACTAATTGGGTCGGGCCCAAAGGTGGCGGCGTGCTGGAAGAGGGTCTAATCTTCCGTTAATCTATCCGCGCTAGCCTTTCGTTCATCCATATTTACTTTGAATTTCCTTATGCCTACATTACACGATCAGCAGAAAATTTACCGTTCTCATGTACCGTTTTCTGAACCTTTGGCTTCTTTGCTTTATCTGGCCTTTTGCATCCAGCGCACAGTTCATCTTCCAGAACCTTAAGGAGGAAGATGGCCTTAGCACGAAGGATGTGCGTTGCCTGTATAAGGATCCGGAAGGCTTTCTTTGGATGGGAACCACCAACGGGCTCAACCGTTACGATGGCAACCTGATAAAGCATTATGAGGACAGTAAAAGCGTAAAAAACGTCGTCATACATGATATCTGCCCGATCGACGGGGCAAAGAACCTGCTCATTGCGACCTCCGGCGGACTAAAAGTGTTCAGCAAGCGGGAAGGCGCTTACCGGCAGGACCGCCGGTTTGAAATACTTGCCAACAAACCTGTGATCTCCATAAGGGCCGACGCCTATCATCGACTTTGGATCGCATGTTCGTCGGAGCTATATATTTATGAAAATCAGAAACTCAGGCCGCTTATGACCGCTTTGCCATGGGCGAAACGACTGCTAAATCACGATTTTGCCTTCGCCCCACGCAGCGCTTTCGTTTGGGACGACGAGCGGAAGGGTTTTTGGATTGGTGGAGCACAGAGTTTTTTCGTCGACTGCAAAAATCAGGTTGTGTATGACAGCACATTCAATCCGCTCGGATTGCCATTGCTCAAAAGAAAAATGGTGACGGCCATTGCGATCGACCGGCGTAATAATATATGGTATGCAACAGAAGGTGATTTGTCACTTCACTACTGGAATTCCAAAACACAAGCAGACAGCATTTACCGCAAATTGGATGACAGGATACCGACGGACCGGATCAGCTACCTGTTTGTCGACGCCAAAGACAGGCTATGGATTTCAACCTGGATGTTTGCGGCCTATATTAAGGAACACGGCAAACCCATCCGGAAAATACCTTACAGCCAGGATACCCCCTACTCCATCGCTTACGGCTATATTCAACACGCCATTCAGGATGTGGAGAACGACATTTGGTTTGCGACCAACAACGGTTTGAGCAAATTGATATTCAACACGCCTTTCCAGGACATTTACAAACTGCCCAGCTTTAAATATTTTCTCGAAACGGGTTTTTCGCCCATTGGTTCGCTGAGCAAGAGTGGCGATACGATTTTTGCAGCTAAGGAAGATGGCCTCATTGAATTCCACATCGGTACGCGTGAGTCTACCAGGCATGTGGTAAACGCGGAAATGATTTCGCGCAACAAATTCTATGGCTCGGTCAAAATCGGTAATACATGGTGGTTTGCCGGCAGTGAAGGTCTTTATTATCTGAAAATCGGGACCAAAAGCATTCAGCGCTTCGCAGGTCTAAAAAACAACGGAAAGTCTGCTAGATGCAATCTTCTGATGAAAGACAGTCGCGACAATCTTTGGTTTCAGATAAGCAAGGATGCATTGTATCGGCTGAACACAAAAACAAACCAACTGGACCGCTTTGACGGGACGAATCCAAAGTTCGGACTCTTTCGGTATCAGGAATGCCAAAGTTCATGCCGGCTCGCTGATGGCGACCTGTTGTTTGCAGTGAATAGGCAGGGATTTTTGAGATTTTCAGAAAAAAACGGGCTGTTTAGCGTGATACCTGTCAAGGAGCATCATAATTTCTTCGTTACCCAGCTGTTACAAGAAGCTTCCGGAAATATCTGGGCGGCAGTGTATAATCGGGGGCTATATAAGATGACCCAAACCGGTGCTGTAATTGATAGTCTCTATCTCAAAAACAGCCTGATGACCAACTACATTGCCAGCCTGGCGATCGACCGGCGAGGCATGATATGGGCAGGCGGTCCGGGAGGGCTCATCTATTTTTTTCCTAAAACAAAAAAGGTTACCCGCGTTCAGATTAACCTTGGCAAGACATTGCAGGACTGGTGGAATTACATTCTGGTAACGCCTAGCTATATATATGCTGCAATGCTCGATCATATCGTGGTGATCGACCCTATGAAATTCAATAGTATTCCCGTCAACGACGCGCCGCATATCACATCAGTAAAGGTTTTTGAAAAAGAAATTTCGGA
>CBIHPQ010000061.1:0-20944 GCA_966211825.1 uncultured Dyadobacter sp.
CCGGCTTCTGCGGATGAATGCGAGGTGTTCGTCTGTACCGGTTCCAAATTTTCGGTTTACGATGACGAGCCCTGGATTGTGCGGTTGAAGGAATTTGTGAGGGAGATCCGCGATTCAGGTAAAAAGTACATCGGCATTTGTTTCGGTCATCAGATGCTGGCGGAAGCGCTGGGTGGTAAGGTGCAGAAATCGGCCGTGGGCTGGTGCGTGGGCGTTCATAATTTTCAGGTTCTGAGCCAGGAAGAGTGGATGATGCCCGCGCGGCAATCGTTCAATCTGCTGATGATGTGCCAGGACCAGGTAATGGAGCTGCCACCCGATAGCACGCTGCTCGCCGAGACGCAGGACTGTCCGATAGGCATGTTCAGGGTCGGTGAAAACATGGTTGCGATACAGGCACATCCTGAATTTCCGAAGCCCTATGAAAAGGCATTAATGGAGGTCCGCACGGAGCGTATCGGGCAGGCAAAGGTGGAAATGGGCATAGTCAGTCTGGAATTGCCACTTCACGAATTGACTTTTGCGAATTGGTTAAAGAATTTCGCTGCGTTATGAAGTGGCATGATGGTTTGCTATTTTTACCGCCGCTAAGATTTTAACTTATCAATACCCGCAATGACCGAAAACAGCACGGTATCCCGGCGTCAGATTTTGAGTGCACACCAGACGAGCCAGAAAATACGCCGGATCGCTTTTGAAATATATGAACAGAATTTTGAGGAAAAAGGCATTATCATCGCCGGTATCGCCGGTGAAGGCTTTGCTTTTGCCAAAAGGCTGACAGCGGAGCTCACAGAGATTTCTCCGCTCGACGTCCGACTGATAGAACTGCGTTTTGACAAAAATATCCATCAGCAAAGCCCGATCCTGTTCGATCGCGAGCTGAATGTGGAAAACCAGGTAGTGATCGTCGCTGACGACGTGCTCAACACCGGCCGCACGCTGGCATTCGCATTGGAGCCGTTCCTGAAAGTGCCTATGAAAAAGGTGCAGGTAGCAGTGATCGTCGATCGTAGCCATCACAAATTCCCCATTCATGCCCATTACGTGGGTTATTCGCTGAGCACCACGCTCACCGAGCATGTGGAGGTGGTTTTGAGCAGGGTTGAGGAAGAAGGGGTTTATTTGAAGTGATTACAACTTTCCACGTATTTCAAGCGTGTTTACGCCCACAACATACGCATAGATGGCGGAGGGGACAAAATTGAGTGTAATACCATTCTTTTCGATCGTCCCTTCCTTATCGATAGTAGTTACAAGAGCGGATTTCAGGTTGTTCTTTTCGCAAAAGTGCAACAGGCTTTTGAGCTCCTCAGGCCTTTCATAATACCTGTTGCTCCATTTTACTTCCACAGCCCATGCGGGCTTCAGGGATTTGTTATCCAAGCCTATCATATCCACTTCTCCCTGGGTTTTGCCGGATGTCCAGCGGGCATACCAGGGTGTAAACCAGTAACGGTGTATCCATTGCGAAAAGATAGCCGTCTCCACCATGCTTCCAAACAGATCGTCGGTCGCTTCGAGTGGGGCGAACAGTGCGCTGCGTAAAGAAGGATTTGTGAGGAAAACCTTGTAGAAATTGGCCCGCTGAAATTTTTTAGCGGTGTCGTCAACCCGGTGAATAACCCTAACCAGGAACGCGGCTTCGAGATATTCCAAATACTTTTTCAACAGATTTTTATCGATACCACTGCTTTTTGAAAGTACATCCAGCGACACCTCATTCCCGCTGTAATAGGCCAGCGTGGTAAAGAACGCATTGAGTTCCTGCACGTCCTGGATACCATAAAGGCTGGGCAGGTCACGCAACAGCACTTTGTCGACAATATCGCTTTTAATATATCGGCCGGGATTGGCCTGGATCGTCTCCGAAAATATCACTTCTGGGTAGCCGCCGAAATTGATGTAGTCGATGAAATGCTTATTGACTTCCGTTAAATGGCTGCTGGTGAAGAATTTGTTGATATTTCCGTTCCAGGCAATGGAGGAGGGACGGATCAGGTGATCGAATTTCTTCAACTGGATGTATTCGTGGAATGTCAAAGGAGGCAGCATGAATTCGGTGAACCGGCCAGCACCACTTTCATTGCTTTTAAGCCGGAGCGCGGCCGCGGCAGAACCTGAAACAATGATTTTTGTGTGAGGATAACTGTCCACCATCACTTTCAGGTGAATCTCCCAGTCCTTTAAATACTGAATTTCATCAAAAAACAGGTACCACTTATCAAGGCTGTCGTCGGCAACCGCTTTGCGGACAAGCGAAAACAGTTGTTCGAGCCCCATGTATAGATAGATGGGGTTATCGATGCTGATAAATGCAATTTTTTTAGGATTAACACCATCGTCCAGCAACTTCTGAACGCTATGGTGCATCATAACGGTCTTGCCAACCCTTCTTGGGCCCATCAAAACTACTGCCCTTCTTACATTGGTTTCACTCACCAGTTGATGCAACATCCCAAAGTAGAGCCTGGGCTGCATAGCATGGTATTCGGGATCAATCTTGCCCGAAACCCACCAGGGGTTTTCAAACCGAAGCCTGCTTAATACAAGCTCTTCGGATATAGGTTGAAGTTTCAATTTTTTTGCCATAGCTTTACAAATGTGTCAATTTAATATAGATCAATCTACACTAAATTGACACATTTGTAAATATAAGAAAAAATTGCAGCTTCTTACATCTTATTTTACCTCCAAAATTTCCAAAATCACACTAGTCCGCCGCGCATTCACTACCGGATTAAACCCCGCTGTCATCAGGAAATCTCCCGAATAAACCTGATCCTCCTTAACGGGCGATTTGGTGTCCGGATACAGGTTCAGCTCCTTCACTTTGTACTTTTTACCTGCATCCAAACCCTGTAAACGAACAGCAATGTCCGATCCCGCGCCGTTGCGGTTGCTTACGAGGTAGGAGAATACAATTGCCCGGTCCTTGTTTTTAGTGGCAAAAAGCAGGGATGCGAAATCGTTTTTCTTTGGATCCACCAGCCGGTAAAGGTCGCCGTGCCATACCACATCTTTTATCGCATTGTAAGTGGCGACGGATTGCTGGCTGAATTGCAGGTCTTTTTCATTTAAATGACTCACCACAATGTCGTAGCCGAGCTTGCCCATCATGGCCACGTCCGTGCGGAATTTGAGGGGTTGCTTGCCCCAGTCCGTCACGTGCGCGCTTTGCGTGAGGGCGGGGAAGAAATAGGAGTATTCCCACTGCATGAAAATCCGTTCGAGCGGGTCGGTGTTGTCGCTCGGCCAGAATTCGGTGAAATATTTCAATGCCTCATAATCCACCCGGCCGCCGCCACCTGAGCAAAGCATCATCGGCACTTTCGGATATTTGGCGCGGAGTTTTTCGAGGACTTTGTAAAGGCCTTTCACGTAATCAACATACAGCTGCGACTGCTTTTGCTTGCTTTTTTCGAGGTAAGCAGAGTGCGCATTGAACGTGATGGCATTGCAGTCCCATTTGATGTACGCGATGTCCGGGTTTTCAGTGAAAAGCTTGTCCAGAATACCAAAAACGAAGTTTTGAACCTCTGGATTGGACAAATCTAGCGGGAGCTGGTTGCGCATATAATGCTCGGGGCGCTGGGGTTGGCGGATCACCCAGTCGGGATGTTTTTCGTAGAGCTCGCTTTTGGGGTTCACCATTTCCGGTTCTACCCAAATACCGAATTTGATACCTGCATTCTTAGCTTCTTTGACCAGATAACCGATGCCGTGCGGGAGTTTCTTGATGTTTTCCTGCCAGTCGCCCAGACCGGCGCGGTCGTCGTTGCGGGGGTATTTGTTGGCGAACCAGCCGTCGTCGAGCAGGAAAAGGTCCACACCGAGCTTTTTCCCGTCTTTGAAAAGGCCTGCCAGTTTTTCTTCATTAAAATCAAAATAGGTGGCTTCCCAGTTGTTGAGCAGCGTCAGTCTTGAACCTTCGCCGTCGAGGATCCGGTATTTGCGTGCCCAGTTGTGCAGGTTGCGGCTCGCTTCACCTTTTCCGTTTTCGGAGAATGTGTAAATGAAAGAGGGCGTTTTGAATTCCTTGCCCGTCGTCAGCGGATATTCGGATGCAAAATTGTTGATTCCCGCGATCAGGCGCAGGTTATGGTAGGAATCGACTTCGAAATCCATCCGGAAATTGCCCGACCATGCGAGTGTTCCAAGCAGCACTTTACCTTCGGTTTCGGTGGCGGGTTTATCAAATGAGAGCTGGAAACTTGGTGGCTGAAACAAGTTCGCCCGCGTTCCCAGCTTGGAGTCCAGCACGCGGACGCCGGCCGTGAGCAGCTCTTCTTCGGGGTTCATTTCACGTGCCCAGGTGCCATTGTAGTGGGTCAGGTAAAAATCTTTCCCGGGAAAATACAGGTTTGCGGAAGCATATTTGTTCAAAGTGATTTCTCCTTTTTCAACGCTTTTGATCACCGACCATTGTTCCACCACATTCTCGCGCGAATAGGTTTTGTAAAACAATGTAACCTCCACTGCGTACACAGGATCTTTGAGCTGAATGCTCGTTATCGCCACATTATCGCCATCGCGCGTGGTTTGGTGGCTCACATAAATAAGGTCCGTGGACTTGTTGCCATCTGCGTGGGTAACCTGCAAGGCCGGCTCCGAAACGCTCCACGAGCCAGCGGGCGTGTAGGCGGAGTTGTAAATTCCCGCATTACCGTCGCGCTGGCGGCTTTGCGAGCTTACCAGTTCGTATTCAGCATTTTGTGATAATTTTTTCCCAAAATAGAGGATCGACAGGCGCTTGTCCTGATCGGTTTGCAGTACCAGGGCATTCTGGGCGGTTTCGACGGGGATAGTAACCTTGTTTTGGGCCGTTGAGCCGATCGCGAGCATGAAAAGCAGCGACAGGGGAAGGGCAGTGCGCCGGAGAAAATTCATTGATTGATTAAAAAGGAATGGTTTGAAGCAAAAAAAAGGATCGATACCGGCAATGTTACTCGCAATATCGATCCTTTGAAAGGTTTTAAATATGTAGATCAGCTGAAAACGCGCCTTAGTTTGACGTTTTCAACCGGCCGGATAATGAGGGGCACTTTTTCGATTTTAACAGAACTGCTGTCGAGCCCGAACCATTTGTCTTCCGGCGTTGTGAAATCCTTGACGAAGAAATAGGTTTTCATCACAAGCTGTTCAAGCAAAGGCAGGTCGTTTTCAAAAGACAGGAACCTTTCCAGCACAACAAAACGGAAATCCCCGGTAATGTTCTGCTTGCTAAGTGATTCGTACCGGCTGGTAATGTCCACCTCTTTATTCAATACCATATCCTCCACCACTTTCCGGAAAAACATATTGATCCGCTGATCGACCCGGAACCCGAGCCGGAAGTTGATTTTGATCACATTGTCGTGGTTATCCTCGTCGGATAACACCTTGTATTCCATCGTGTAGGGGTCATCCATAATGTCGACATGGATAAACCAGTAGACATCCGCGCGTTTCGGGCGTTTCTGGAAAATGGAGTAGATCACCTTTGTTTCAATTTCCGTCGCGCGGGAGGCGTTGGTCATGAAAACGAGGTGGGTCGTATATTTTGGAATACTGATATCGCGGCTCAGTTCGTGCAGCGCAGGCAGATATTTTTCCAGCTTGGTATATTCGGTAAGCCGGAGCTTAATGTAGAATGCTTTGAGCCAAACGGCCATCAAGCCCGCCACCAGTGTACCGACCATGATCGTGAACCAGCCTCCATGAGTGAATTTAAGCAGGTTGGCGCCCAGGAACAGGCCTTCAATGCAGAGATACAGCAGCATGAAAACGATCACGATCCAGAGGTTCACCCGTTTGATATACAAATAATAGGAGAACAGGATGGTGGTCATGATCATCGTGAGCGTAATGGCCAGACCGTACGCGGCTTCCATGTTCGACGATTTCTGGAAAAACAGCACCACGCCGCAGCAGCCGAGCCATAGGAGCCAGTTGATGCTGGGCACGTAAAGCTGGCCTTTCTGATCGCTCGGGTAAATGAGGCGTACTTTGGGCCAGAAGTTCAGACGGATGGCCTCGGATATCAATGTAAATGAGCCGGTGATGACGGCCTGGCTGGCGATAATGGCAGCCAATGTCGCGATTACGACGCCGGGCAGCAGCCACCATTCAGGCATGATTTCGTAGAATGGCTTGCGTGCATCCAGCAGGTTGCCCATTTCGGTAAGAAGCCATGCGCCCTGACCGAAATAGTTGAGTATCAAACATATTTTAACAAAAATCCAGCTGATCCGGATGTTGTCACGACCGCAATGACCCAGATCGGAATACAGCGCTTCTGCACCGGTGGTACAAAGGAACACCGCGCCGAGCATCCAGAAACCGCCGGGATGTTTGGTCAGCAGGTCGTAGCCGTAGATGGGGTTGAGTGCCTTGAGAATTTCAGGGTGGTCCTTGATCTGGTTGAGCCCTAGTAGGCCCAGCATCACAAACCAGGTCACCATCAGCGGCCCGAATGCCCGCCCCACTACTTTGGTACCGAACGCCTGAATGATGAAGATCATCGTAAGGATGGCGATGACGATCGGGACGGTCTGAATATTTGGATATAACAATTGCAAACCTTCCACCGCGGAAGACACAGAAATGGGCGGTGTAATAACCCCGTCGGCCAGTAGTGTACTGCCGCCGATCACTGCCGGTACCGTTAGCCATTTTGCATGCTTGCGTACGAGCGCATAAAGTGCGAAAATCCCGCCCTCGCCGCGGTTATCGGCACGGAGGATCAGGATTACGTATTTGATGGTCGTTTGGAGCGTCAGCGTCCAGAAAATACAAGAAATAGCCCCGTAGATAAGTTCTTCGGTGATGGGCTCATTCATGATAATCGCCTGCATTACATAGAGTGGCGACGTACCGATGTCGCCGTATATAATGCCGAACGCCACCAGTAGCCCGGCGGCTGTTACCTTGTCAACTTTGTGTTTCGATTCCATCCACCTTTTATGAAAAAACGGCGAAAGTTAGGAAACCGTGGAGAAAAACGTTCCCGGGCGGCATTAAAATTTTGGCAGGAAACCTCAAACGAAGGTTTTCCACAACAAAAATCCATTCAATCCGATAATAACCAGGGCAATTATCCAGCTCACCAGGGTTACCAGCCTCGAATTGGCGAAGCGGCCCATGATTTTGCTATTCGAAGTAAAAAATACCAGCGGTACTACGGCGAAGCTCAATTGCAGCGACAAGATCACCTGGCTGAATACAAGCAGCTCGGCGGTGCCGCGCTCGCCATACAGGTAGGAGACGATCAATGCGGGGATAATGGCGATGCCGCGCGTAAGTAGCCTGCGGATCCAGGGTTTCAGCCGGATGTTGAGGAAACCTTCCATGACGATCTGGCCGGCGAGGGTGCCGGTGAGCGTGGAGCTCTGGCCGGATGCCAACAGTGCCAGGGCGAAGAATATGCCCGCCAGGCTTACCCCGAGGACGGGATCGAGCAGGTGGTAGGCGTCGGTAATGTCGGCGATCTCGTAATGGCCGTTGGCATGGAATGCGGAAGCGGCCAGGATGAGGATCGAGCCGTTGATGAAGAATGCGAGTGCGAGCGAAACGGTGGAGTCAATGGTCGCAAAGCGGATTGCGGAGCGTTTGCCGCCTTCGTCCCTTTTGAAATTGCGGGTCTGGACGATGCTGGAATGCAGGTACAGGTTATGCGGCATTACCGTAGCGCCAAGGATACCGATGGCGATGTAGAGCATGCCGGGGTCGGTGATGATCTCTTTTTTAGGAACGAGCCCACCCATAATGCCGGCCAGCGAAGGCTGGGACACGATCATTTCATACAAAAAGCTCAGCAGGATAATGCCCATCAGCCCGGCGACGATGCTTTCAATAATGCGGAATCCTTTTTGTTGGAAATACAAAACAATAAGCACGTCGAAAGCCGTAAAAAGCACGCCAATAGGCAATGGTAACCCGAAAAGCAGGTTCAAGGCAATGGCAGAACCGATCACTTCGGCGAGGTCGGTAGCGGCAATGGCGATTTCGGAAAGCACCCAGAGTACAAATGAAACGGGTCGGGAGTAGTAATCGCGGCAGGCCTGGGCGAGGTCGCGACCCGATGCGATGCCGAGTTTCAGCGACAAATGCTGTAAAAGCATTGCAAAAAGATTCGAGATCAGGATGACGGAGAGTAATGCGTAGCCAAACCGCGAACCGCCTTCAATATCGGTTGCCCAGTTGCCCGGATCGATATAGCCGACTGCCACCATAAGGCCCGGACCGGTGAAAGCGGCCATTTTTTTCCAGAAACCGGCTCCTTCCGGTACTGCAATCGAGGAGTGAACTTCGGACAGCGAGCGGAGCTGGTCACTGTCGTCCGGGGTTTTCTCTTGCAAGGATCTATCTGTTTTTATACCGTCAATCATTTCCTTAGTCTCCGAAATAAACAATTTAGTTCTCTGAAAACAAAGATAAGGAAATTCTTAATATATTTTTAGGTTAGTCTAAATTTTTTAATTTACAGATACTAAATCGTACTTTTGCCGGATATTAAGATTGGTAACCGGGGCATACTTGGCATGCAGAACTCCTTCACAGAAGAAAATTACTTAAAGATCATCCACGCACTTTCGGGGCGCGACGGGGTAGAGGTGAGCACGAATGCGCTCGCGGAGAGCACGTCCACCCGCGCAGCCTCGGTGACGGACATGCTACGCAAGCTGGCGGATAAGGGCTTGATCCATTATAAAAAGTACCAGGGCGTAACGCTGACGGAGAGCGGTGAGAAAGTGGCGATCAAGGTAATCCGCAAGCATCGCCTCTGGGAGGTATTTCTCGTTGAAAAGCTGGGCTTCGGATGGGACGAAGTACATGACATTGCCGAGGAGCTGGAACACATTCCCTCGGAAATACTGGTGGAAAAGCTCGACACGTTCCTGGGCCATCCGAAGTTCGATCCGCACGGCGACCCCATTCCCGATGCGAAGGGAAACCTAACGGAACCCGATTATCTGATCCTTACCGACGTGCAGGTTGGTGAAAAAGTGTTAATGATGGGGGTACTCGATCATGCACCGTCGTTCCTGCAACACCTTGACAGGTCGGGGATTACGCTCGGAGCGGTGATTGAAATGAAGGAAATTAACGAATACGACAAATCGGCCTCTGTACAGATTAACGGCGGACCGACGTTGTTTATCAGTCTCGAAGTGTCTAAAAACCTGCTGGTACAGCGCCGATGAGACCCTAGCCAGCCATGAACTTCAAAATCCTCGATCGTTACCTGATCAAAAATTTCCTGATTACCTATGTGTTCGTGGCGTTCGTCATCGTACTGATTATCTGTATGATCGACTACACCGAAAAGGTGGATGACTTCCTCGACAAAAAGGCGCCCCTACGGGAAATTATCATCGATTATTACCTGAACCTGATCCCTTACTGGATCAACTACATCAGTCCACTGATGGTGTTTATCGCCACGGTGTTCTTCACCTCCCGCATTGCCGCGCGTACGGAGATCATCGCGATGCTCAGCAGCGGGATCAGTTTCACGCGGATGCTCATGCCCTACATGGCCGGGGCGATTGTCCTGGGAGTGCTGACGTTCATTCAGGTAGGCTGGGTTTTACCGAAAGCCAACAAGATCCGCAATGGTTTTGAAAAAACTTATGTAAAAAACGAGTTCTATTTCAGCGGGCACAATGTGCATATCACCATCGCGCCCGATGTGTATGCCTACCTGGAAAGCTATAATACCACCACGCAAACCGGTAACAAGTTTACGATGGAGACGATCAAGGGCACGAAACTCCTTCAAAAGTTTTACGCCGACAAGATCGTCTGGCAGCCGAAAAAGAAGAAATGGAAGCTGCAAAATTACCAGGTGAGGACGCTCGACAGCCTCGGCGAGCGGCTGAGCAGGGGAGCGGAGATCGATACGACCATTAACCTGTCCCCCAAAGACTTCGAAAGCGACTATAACCTGTTCGAAACCTTTACATTACCCGAGCTGAACGACTATATCGACCTGCTGAAAAGCCGCGGAGCCGATGGTCTGGAGGTGTACCTGATCGAAAAATATACCCGTTTCACCCAGCCATTCGCGATCCTCATCCTGACTGCGATCGGTGTGATCGTTTCGGCGCGTAAGAGCCGTCGCGGGGTGGGCTGGCAGATCGCGCTGGGCTTTATGCTGGCATTTATTTACATCCTGTTCTTCCTGTTATCCAAAGGCGTCGCCGAAGCGGGGACGATCAACACGCTGTTCGCTGTATGGCTGCCCAATATCGTATTTTCATTGATCGGGGTACTGCTCTATAAAACATTGCCGAGGTAAATATGCTGTCGTCCTCTTCCGTGCGCTCTTACCTGCATTTGCATTTCCTGGTGATGATCTGGGGCTTTACGGCCATTGTGGGGCTGATGGTGACGATCTCGCCGGTTGCATTGGTTTTGTACCGGACGCTTTTCGCCGCGATCGGGCTCGGCATTGTAATAGTATCCTTCAAAAAGAGCTTTGCAGCCGCCAGCCGTGACCTGGTCAAAATGCTGGCCGTTGGTTTTGTGCTTTCTGCGCATTGGATGCTGTTTTTTGCGTCGGCGCGGGTTTCGACAGCCTCGGTTTGCCTGGCCGGAATGGCCACTACTTCGCTTTGGACGAGTCTTTTGGAACCCTTGGTGAATAGGAGGAAAGTGAAACCGCTGGAAGTCGGCCTGGGCGTCCTGGCATTTGCCGGGCTATATGTGGTGTTCAAATTCGAGTTCGACCATGCGCTAGGGCTGATATTGGCATTGGGCTCTGCGATGCTGGCTGCTACATTCACCGTGGCCAACAGCCGGCTCGTGCAGCGGATCGACGCCTGGATCATCACTTTTTATGAAATGGTGGGCGCTACCCTGTTTTCGCTGATATTCCTGGGAATTTCGGAGGCCAAAGACTGGAACGGCGGCGCGCCGTTTATTCCGGCAAAGGGCGACTGGACCTGGATATTGTTCCTCGCATTCGTATGCACGGTGTACGCGAGCACGATGGCCACACAGCTGATGAAACAGTTCTCGGCATTCCTTATCAACCTGACCATTAACCTCGAACCGGTTTACGGCATTGCCCTGGCATTTTTTATTTTCGGTGAAAAAGAGCGTATGACGCAGGGATTCTACATGGGCACGCTGCTAATCCTGCTGGCGGTGCTTTTGTACCCGCTGCTGCTGAATACCGTTTTGAAGAAGAGTAACCGTAAGGTAATTGAAGCCGGTAAATAGGTCATATTGATCGGCCGGTGGGCATGAAGAGGAGCTTATTAACTTATTACTGCTATTTTTGTCGATTCAACCAACAGGGTGACATATGAATCCAGCTCGTTTACTTTTAGTCATACCATGCTACAATGAAGAGGCGATCTTGTACCGGACGTATGCTAAATTAAACACCTACTATAACGGCATCAAGGAGCAGGGCCTCATTGCAGGGGACAGTCGCATCTGTTTTGTGAACGATGGCAGCCGGGACAAAACCTGGGCGATCATCGAAGATCTTTGCAGTAAGGACCCGAACGTTATCGGGGTAGGGCTTTCCCGGAATTTCGGCCACCAGAGCGCCATTATGGCCGGTTTGGAACAGCATGTCAACGATTTCGACTGTTTCATTACCATCGACGCCGACTTGCAGGACGATATCAACGCAATCACTGCCATGATCGAAAAGCACCGAGAGGGAGCCATGGTTGTGTATGGAGTGCGTAGCGACCGCAGTTCCGATACCTGGTTCAAGCGCTTCACTGCCGAAGGTTTTTATGTATTAATGCAAAAAATGGGCGTTCCGGTGGTGTTCAACCATGCCGATTTCCGTTTGATGGACCAGCGGGTACTGAAAGAGCTCGGTAACTTCCGCGAGATAAATATGTTCCTCCGCGGCATTGTCCCGCTGATCGGTTTTAAAAATGAAAAGGTATTTTACAGCCGTCTCGAACGTGAGGCCGGTGAAACCAAATACCCGCTCAACAAAATGCTGCTCTTCGCCTGGAACGGCATTACCTCGTTCTCTACATTCCCGATGCGGCTCGTGCTGTATTTCGGGTTTGCCAATTTCCTGATCGCGATGCTGATCGTCGTGTACATCCTTTTCTCCTTCCTGATCGGCCACACGGTGCCGGGCTGGACGTCGACCATGCTGCCGCTTACATTTTTCAGCGGATTTAATATGATGGCGCTTGGCCTGATCGGGGAATATATCGGTAAGATTTATGAAGAAGTAAAAGGCCGTCCACGCTATATCATAGAAAAAATTGTCAATGAATAGATTTTATAGAAAATACCGGGTTGTAGGCAACTGGATCAACATTCTCCTGATGCTGACCGTGCTGGTGCCGCTGCTGGCGCTTTCGTACTTCAACCATCCGTCGCCTGCCGACGATTTCTGTTACATTTTCACCGTATTCAAAATCGGCTGGTTCGAGGCCATGAAGCTATATTATACCGAATGGACCGGCCGGTATTTCGGTATTTTCCTGAACCACACGAGCCCGCTGCTCTTCCATTCGATTGCCGGTTTCAAGGTTCTGCCCGTCATTCTGCTGCTCGGAATGGTTTTCGCATTGTACAGCCTCTTCCGGCATTTGACACCCACTTTGTCAAGACTAGCGCATCTGGGCTTTGCCAGCGTGGTGTTCTTCTTGTATATCCTCAAAATGATGAGCATTTCCGAGGCATTTTACTGGATGGCGGCATTTGTAACCTACACCGTGCCGAACATTCTCACATTACTATGGATCGTGCTCGTGCTGCGCTGGTACCGGCAGGATACGCAGCCGGCCAAACTGTTCGTCGGAGTGCTTTCCGGCTTTTTGATATTTGCCGTGATCGGAAGCAGTGAAACCAATCTGCTGATCATGGTGCTCCTGGTAGGCGCATGGCTGGCTTACCGCGTGCTTTTCCACCGTAAAGTGGATGCATTCATGATCTCAATGGCCCTGGTAACGGCGGCATCCTGCTATTTCTATTTCGCCTCGCCGGGCAATGCAGCGCGGATAGGAGGCAACCCGCTGGGTGGTAATATTCCTTTCTCGGTCATTTCTTCATTCAAAAAACTGGCTTACCTGGGTTACGACTGGGTTTTCCGGACGCCGCTTATATTCTTCACCCTGGCATGGCTGTTCGTGTTATCGCGGCTTTCCGAAGGTGCCCGCAACTACTTTTCTATTCCGGTGTGGTACGCGGTGCTGCTGTTTGTCGGCGTGCTGTCGGCACAGCTGTTTCCTTCCTATTATGGTGTCGGTATTGAGCCTACTCCCCGGGTGATCAACTGTGTTTATTTCTTTTTCCTGATCGGCTGGTTCTACATTATCGGCGTGCTTTTTCATTATTTCAAAAAGAGGAAAATCACTGTCCTGACCCTTACAACGGTGCGTTATGGCATCGTTTACGCCGTGCTTTTGGTGTCGGTAGGAATGTCGTTTCTGCATAGCGCCAATGTCAAAATGATGTATTCTGACCTTTTGAAGGGCCGTGCAGCAGCGTTCGATAAGGAAATGTACCAGCGTTATGCACTGATCAAAAATTCGCAGGAAGACATATTGTACCTCCCGCCGGTCCGCTCGAAACCGATGACCATTTTTCTCGACGACGATATTAAAACCGACCGCAACCACTGGTGGAACAAGTGCACGGCCGGCTATTTTGGCAAGGAAGCCATTTACATGAAAGATACCGAAGGTGGACAACAGCAATAAAAAGCCGCTTCTCTTCCTGGTAATGGCATTGCCCGTTTTGGTGTGGGTGGCTGTGGTCCTGTACTACTCGGTCAATCTGCCCTGGTACGATGATTTCGACCCATTTCCAGATTTTCTGCACAAGTGGATCACCAGCGGTTCGCTGCTCGAACGCCTGAAATTGCTTTTTCAGCCCAATAACGAACATCGGATGGTTGTCGGGAAGATCGCAACGCTCGGTTACTACTGGGTTACGGGGCAGCTTAACTTTACTTTCCTGCACATTGGCGCGGCAATTTTCACACTGGGGACGTTGGCGGTGTTCTGGCGGGCCTTCAAGCGGTCGAACCTGAGCGGCTGGTACTTTTTGCCGGTTCCGTTTTTGCTTTTTCAGCTGCAATACCATTTGATTTTCCTCTGGGCAATATGCGGTTGGCAACACCAGCCGGTCGTATTTTTTGTCGTATTGTCGATGTTCCTGCTTTCCGGAAAACGCTTCACGGGCGCGTTGCTCGCGGGCGTGTGCGCTACGTATGCGATGAGCAGCGGGATTTTCGTGTGGCCTGCGGGCGTGGCGGTACTATTGCTGAGGTCGCAGTACAAGCAGCTGGCGGCGTGGATCCTGGTGGGCGTGGTGGCGGTTGGATTGTACTTCTACGGCATGTCGGCGCAGGGTAACGAGTCGAGTTTTGCGTTTTTTGCCAAATATCCGCATTTATCGGTGTTGGGTTTTTTTACATTCCTCGGCGGGCTGTTCGATTTTTTTCCGGAGAAAGACATCGTGGTGCGTTCCGCATTGCCCGTGATAGTGGCATTCGTCGTGATGATTTGGGTGGTGATCTGGCTTTGGCAACAAATTACCCCCTGGTTTGCGAGGACATTCGGCTGGTTTAAAAATAGCGTTTCGCCCGTTAAAACGGCTGGTATGAACGACCTGGAAGCATTTTTGCTCGGTATTCTGGGCTTCCTGCTCGTCGAGGCGCTGGTAATAGGTCTTTTGCGGCCGCGGTTTGGGTTTTTTGTAATGATTGTCAGTAATTACAAGATATATCCCGCGCTGTTCCTGATAGTTGCCTACCTGACTTTTATTGTTTCAACCCAAAATCAAAACCTGCGAAAACGGGCGTTGCAGGTGGCCGCATTGGGAGGGCTGGTAATTTGGGGAATGTCAATGTACAGCTACCTGCCGGTTATTGCCGAACGCAGAAAATACTATACCGTCAATGGCTACAACCAGGAGCATAATGGCTTCGGACTGGGCCACGTACCCTATTCGGAAGGCGCGAGATATGTGGATAATGTAATGAAGTCCCTTGTTAAAACGGGTGTTTACGGTTATCCAAAGGAAGGGAATGAGCTCGGGAGGCAGGTTAATGCGCTCACAACGGCGTTTCCGGTGGAAAGGCAGGTAACCGTCGCACACCGCGATAAAGGCATTTACCTGAATGACCCGGAAGGCAATATTTCGTGGGGACGTTCTAATGGCGAATATGCTTTTGTACGGAACGCGGAGCGGTTGTATTTCTTCAAAATGGAGCCGCACAAATACTCCGGGCGCAACTTTTTCAAGCAGTACGACAAAGGTTTTGATATTGAAATACCACATTCCTCCCTGCTGCCCGGAACGTACGATCTGGGAATTGTGAATGTCGAAGGGGCCGGTCTCAAAGGAGGCGTTCTTGGAAAAGTGACAATACCTTAAATAACAGAATGTTTCGATAATACTCCTAAAGGTGTATTTTTGCCTCCATTGGTCATTGAAAAACTTAGCATATTGAAAACTCCTCAAATTTCAATTGTCGCGCCGCTATATAATGAATCGGAGACGTTCCCGCTGCTGGTACAACGTATCAATGCATTGATGGACGCCAGTCCGCTGTCCATTGAAGTGGTATTGATAGACGATGGGAGTAAAGATGATACTGCGCTAAAAATCAGGCAGGTAGCGCTTACGGACGACCGCTACCACGGTGTTTTCCTGTCGCGCAACCACGGCCACCAGCTCGCATTGACGGCCGGCATTTCGGCCGCGCGCGGTACGGAGGCGCTCTTCGTGATCGACGGCGATTTGCAGGACCCACCGGAGCTTTTGCCGGAATTTTACAAATTGTTGCAGGAAGGCAACGACGTCGTTTACGCGGTTCGGAAGAAAAGGAAAGAGGGTTTTGTCAAAAAAATGGGGTATTACTGGTTTTACCGCATTCTGCGCTCGATCTCTTACGTAGATATTCCACTCGACAGCGGTGATTTTGCATTGATCAGCCGCAGGGTAGTCGATGTTTTAAATAAAATGCCGGAGGAAAGCCGCTACCTGCGCGGAATGCGTTCCTGGATCGGTTTCAAACAGGTGGGCTACGAGTACGAGCGCGATGCACGTGCGGCGGGGGAATCGAAATATTCCTTTAAACAGCTTTTCAAGCTTGCTTATAACGGTATTTTCAATTTCAGCGAATTTCCGATCAAGTTTATGAGCCGGGTCGGTATTACGGCTATTCTCATATCGTTGCTGTACTTTGCGACGGTTGTGCTTAAAAAGTTGTTTTTTGCACACGTAATTGAAGGCTTTGCTGCCCTGCTTTTTGTGATCATCCTGTTCAGCGGGGTGCAATTGCTGGCGCTGGGCATTATTGGAGAATATGTGCTCCGGATTTTCTTTCAATCCAAAAACCGTCCCCTGTTCATTATCAAAGAGGAAATAGTCAACCGGGAGTACATTTGACCTGATGGATTTTCATTCGATTCAATTTGCAATTTTTTTCATAGTAGTCACGCTGGCTTATTTCAGCCTGTCGTGGACCGGCCGTTGGGTGCTTTTGCTGCTCACCAGCTGCTACTTCTATATGGTTTTCAAGCCGGTATTCATCCTGATCTTGTTTGGAACCATCATTATCGATTACTATGCCGGGATTTGGATCGAAAAATCGCAGGAACAGAAGCAGAGAAAGCTGCTGCTGGTCATCAGTCTGATCTCCAATATCGGTATTCTCGCATTCTTCAAATACTATGATTTCGTGCAGGATTCGGTGAATACCATTCTTGCCAACCTGCATTTACGGCCTGCATTTCCCGCATTCACACGCCTGATACCCGGCCCGATCGCCGAATGGATGACCACCGGCAGCGGTCGTTTGCTGTTACCCATCGGTTTATCTTTCCATACATTCCAGGCCATGAGCTACACCATCGAGGTGTACCGCGGCAACCAGCGGGCTGAAAAGCATTTCGGTATCTATGCCCTGTATGTGATGTTCTACCCGCAACTCGTGGCCGGCCCGATCGAGCGGCCGCAGAACATGCTTTTTCAGTACCACTCTTATTTTAAATACGATTTCGAGCAGGTAAAGGAAGGGCTGATGCTGATGGCTTTCGGTTTTTTCAAGAAAATGGTGATCGCCGACAGGCTCGTTATGCTCGTGGATGCCGCCTATAAAGACCCTGCCGAGCATAATGGTCTGACACTCATTGTCGCCACTGTTTTCTTCGCATTCCAGATCTATTGCGACTTTTCAGGTTATTCGGATATTGCCATCGGCGCAGCGCGGGTGATGGGTTTTACATTGATGGACAACTTTAAAACGCCCTACATTTCCAAATCGATCGCGGAATTCTGGGGCCGGTGGCACATTTCGCTGTCGTCATGGTTTAAAGACTATCTCTACATTCCGTTGGGCGGTAACCGCAAAGGCGAATGGATGAAGTACCGAAACCAGTTCATCGTTTTCCTCGTGAGCGGCCTCTGGCACGGCGCGAGCTGGAATTACGTGATCTGGGGTGCATTGCACGGGTTTTACCAGGTGGCGGCTTCCCTGCGCGACAAGTGGCTGAAAAAGGCGGGCATTGACATACCCAAAAATGCCTTTACCAACACGTTGAGCGTCGTTTTTACATTCATACTCGTGACCATCACCTGGGTATTCTTCCGGAATGACAAGGCGCCCGTAAAACGCTCGTTCCTGATTCTGGAGAAAATGGCCGGCTTCTCGTTCTCCGAGCCGCTGCAAACGCCGATGAACCATATTGAAATGTGGCTTTGCGTTTTCCTGATCGTCTTCCTGATGATCAAGGAGCATTATTATCTGAAAATACCTACCCGGAACACGACGGCATTCTTCATATTGTTCCCGCTGATCGTCCTGACAACCTATCTGCTGGGCGTAGTTTCCGAAAACCAGTTCATCTACTTCCAGTTTTAAAAGGAAGGAGATAGCGGTAAACATTTGCTCTTAAATATTTGTTACCAGATTTTGAAGGACTACCTGCGTTCTCATTACCGATTAAGTATCAATTAAAATGTACGAAGTAACATCCGACAACAGGCTAAAAAGCCTGATCGTAGTAGGGGACCGTGTTCTGATCCGTCCCAAAAGCCCCAGCGACCGCACCAACAGCGGCCTTTACCTGCCACCGACCGTAACGGAGAAGGAGCAGGTGCAGAGTGGTTACGTGATCAAAGTGGGGCCCGGCTATCCCATACCCGTGGCTGCCGAAGACGAGCCCTGGAAAGAGACCGAAGAGAAAGTGAAATATATGCCGTTACAATCCAAGGAAGGCGACCTGGCTATCTACCTCCAGCGTAACGCCATCGACCTCGAATACGACGGCCAGAAATACGTGATCGTCCCGCAATCCTCGATTCTGATGCTGGAACGGTCGGAGGATTTGTTTGAATGAGTTTATGAGTTCAAGGTTTATGAGTTGAACAGACTCTGCTTAAATTCTCATTCATTAACTTCAAACTCATAAACCTTTAACTTAAAATGAAATACAACTTCCTCGGCGATACCGGTGTGCTGGTTTCGGAACTCTGTTTCGGGACTATGACTTTCGGGGGCGATGGCTATTTTGAAGTGATTGGCAAAGTGCAGCAGGATGAGGGGACGGCATTGGTAAAAACAGCGCTCGATGCCGGGATTAATTTCTTCGATACCGCCAATGTTTATTCTTACGGTAAATCGGAGGAGATCCTGGGGCAGTCGTTCCGGACGCTGGGCGTGAAGCGTAGCGATGTGTTTGTTGCTACGAAAGCCCGTGGACGGATGGCGCCGGGCGCGAACCAGGTGGGGCTGTCGCGGTTGCATCTGATGGACTCTGTCAATGAAAGCCTCGCGCGGCTCGGTACCGACCATATCGACCTGTTTTACATTCACGGCGTGGATGCGGAGACATCGCTGGAAGAGACCATGCGCGGGCTGGAAGACATTGTGCGTTCGGGCAAGGTGCGTTACCTGGGCGTGAGTAACCATGCCGCCTGGCAGATCATGAAGGCTAACGGCATTGCCGAGAAGAATGGCTGGACGAAGTTTGTGGCTTGCCAGCATTTCTACACCATCGCCGGTCGCGACCTGGAAAGAGAGCTTATTCCGATGATGCAGGACCAGAAACTCGGGTTAATGCCATGGAGCCCACTGGCGGGCGGTTTTTTGTCCGGAAAATATACCCGCAACAGTGAATCTACCGGCGGGAACCGTCGTGATAACTTTGATTTTCCGCCGGTCGATAAGGAAAAGGCTTACGATATTATCGACGTCATCCAGCCCATCGCGCAGTCGCGCGGGGTTTCGGTGGCGCAGATTGCATTAGCTTGGCTGCTGCACCAGCAGGCGGTGACGAGCGTCATTATCGGCGCCAAAAAGCCCGAACAACTCGCAGACAACATCGCTGCGACAAACGTGGCGCTCACAGCAGATGAGCTCGATCAATTGAACAAAATCAGCACTTTGAAACCCGAATATCCCCAATGGATGATCGAGCGGCAGGCGCGCGAACGAATCCCCGGAAAGCCATGAAAAGATGCAACTGGTCATTGTTTTTATCGTTCATTGCATTGTCTGCCTTTGCGCAGGAGCGGAGTGTTTCCATCACGATCGACGACGTGCCGAATGTTCGCTTGTATGCGGCGGGCGGTAACTCATCCGGGCTTCTGAAAAAGCTGGACTCGCTGAATCTGCCGGTAGCAATTTTTATTAACGAGGGGAATTTGAAGCAGAACGAGGCCTTGGAGCAAAACAAAAAACTGCTCCAGAGCTGGGTTTCGCGCAAATATATAACGGTGGGCAATCACAGCTATTCGCACCCCAACTACGGTGAGATCGGTTTCGAGGCTTTTGCGGAAGAGGTTTTGAAAGGAGAGGAGCTGACGAGGAAAATGGCCGACGCGGCGGGCAAGAAGCTGGAATACTTCCGGTTTCCCTTCAATGCAATGGGAAAGGATAGCGCCGCGCATGCAAGCATGAACCGGTTCCTGGCCGAACACCACTACATTTCAACGCCCTTCACCGTAGAAAGCGAGGATTGGCTCTACGCACAGCTTTATGAAAAAGCATTGAAGGATGGGAAGCCGGAGGAAGCTTTTGCCATTGGCAACCGCTACGTAGATCTAAGTCTCCGGCTTTTCGACCATTTCGATAGCCTGGCCGTGGTGGTGACGGGCAAGCCGGTGAAACAGATTTATTTATGCCACGACAACCGCCTGAATACCGACTTTTTGCCGGTTTTGGTACAAAAGCTGAAAGAGAAAAAGTACCGCTTTGCCAGTCTGGCGGAAACAATGGCCGACCCTGCGTATCAGTTACCGACCTATTATGTGGGTAACAGCGGCTTTTCGTGGCTTTATCGGTGGGTGCGGGAGGCGGATCGCCGGCGCTCGCTGATGCGTGCGGAACCTTTCGACGGGGAGACGCAGAAGGCCTACGAGGCGATGACGAAAGAGAAGAAATAGGGCAAATAAAAAAGCACGCTATGGATGGCGTGCTTTCGAAATGTCTTTATTATGAACTAACCTTAGATAACGCGTACGTTAACTGCGTTTAGGCCTTTTCTTCCATTTTCTACTTCGTAAGACACTTTGTCGTTTTCACGGATATCGTCCTGAAGACCTGAAACATGAACGAAAATGTCTTTCTCTCCTGATGATGGTTGAATGAATCCGTATCCCTTAGATTCATTAAAAAACTTTACTGTACCTTCTGCCATTAGTATTGATCTTATATTATTTGTAATGACCAAATTTAGATATAAAATGCAGATATGCAATATTATTGTTTTTTTACCTTAGAATTATTCCAAAATATCAGAATGCGTTTTATATCATGCCGCTCGTCCATTTAAAATCGAAAATATCCCCTTTTTGGCTTCCAAACGGACATTTTCAAAGTATTTACCCGGCGCTTTTCCGGCAGAAAAATGGTATAAAATATTTTAGTGAAAAAATTGTAACTACCGATGATGAATACCTGAATATGGACTGGTCGTATGCGGAAAAAAAAGGGCCAAAGCCGCTGTTAATCAAATAG
>CBIHPQ010000062.1:0-20905 GCA_966211825.1 uncultured Dyadobacter sp.
GGCGTACAGGCAAACCTTATTATAATGCATTGGTATGGCAGGATACCCGCACCACCGACCTGGTCGCGAAATATGAGCGGGAAGGCGGCCTCAACCAGTTCCGCGACATTACCGGCCTGCCTGTTTCGACTTATTTCAGTGGTTTAAAATTGAAATGGCTGCTCGAAAACGTGGAAGGCATCCGCGAAGACGCTGAAAAAGGCGAAGCGATTTTCGGGAACATGGACACTTTCCTGATCTGGCACCTCACCGGCGGTACCCAAGGCGGCATCCACGTGACGGATGTTACCAATGCGAGCCGTACGCAACTCATGAATTTGCGCACGCTGCAATGGGACCAATCGATGCTGAACGCTTACAATATCCCGGAAATCATGCTGCCGGCGATCAAAAGCAGCAGTGAAATATATGGTTATTCCGATCACGAAGTACTTCCAGGCGTGCCAGTAGCCGGCGACCTGGGCGACCAGCATGCTGCATTGGTAGGCCAAACCTGTTTCGAACCCGGAATGGCCAAGAATACCTACGGCACGGGTTGTTTTCTCGTCATGAACACAGGTAGTGAATTGAAAACCTCAGAAAATGGCCTGCTGACTACAATTTCCTACAAATTCGGTGACCAGCCGGTGCAATATGCATTGGAAGGCAGCGTGGCAGTCACCGGCGCGCTCGTGCAATGGCTGCGCGATAACCTGGGCCTGATCCAGAACAGCAGCGATATCGAGACATTGGCCAAAACCGTCGAAGACAATGGCGGCGCCTATTTTGTACCTGCATTTTCGGGCCTGTACGCCCCCTACTGGCGCAACGACGCCCGTGGTGTGATCGCCGGCCTGACGCGTTATGTGAATAAGGGCCACATCGCGCGCGCAGTACTGGAAGCGACTGCTTATCAAACGGTCGATGTGGTGAAAGCTATGGAACAAGACTCCGGTATCAGGCTCGCATCGCTCCGCGTCGACGGCGGTATGGTTCACAACCAGGTACTAATGCAATTTCAATCCGACATTCTCAACACACAGGTCGTATCCCCCGCCGTTGCCGAAACAACGGCCCTCGGCGCAGCCTACGCGGCCGGTTTGGCCGTCGGTTACTGGAAAAGCACCGAGGATTTAAAGAAAAACTGGGCGGTAGCCCACACCTGGAACCCCAATATGCCCGAGGAAAAGCGGAATACCTACTACAAGGGCTGGAAGAAGGCCGTTACCAAGTCGTACGACTGGATTGATTAGTGACGTCGGTGGTATGATAGTCAGGAGGTGGTCAGGTATAGTCGGGAATGGTCAGAAAATAACATATTGACCTCCCCCTGACTACACTTGACTACTTCCTGACTATTTCCTGACAACACCTGACCAAACCTCCCCCGCTTCCCTTTTTTATAATCTGTATAAACAAGCACGTTTCTTGCGCCATCTGGGCATTCACCTTAACTTCGCGCTGCCAAAACCAACCTGAGTGACCCATGCATACCCTCCATCTCAAAAAGCCCCTTGCTTTTTTTGATCTTGAGACAACAGGAGTAAATATTGTCCGTGACCGCATCGTAGAAATTTCCGTTGTCAAAGCATTGGTGAATGGCGAAACGGAGATACGTACCCGGAGAATCAACCCGGAAATGCCTATCCCATTGGAAAGCAGCCTCATACACGGCATTTACGACGAGGACGTAAAGGACGCTCCCACCTTCAAAAGCGTTGCCAAAAACCTGTCATCGTTCCTGGAAGGCTGCGACCTGGCAGGTTTCAACAGCAACCGGTTCGATATTCCGATGCTCGTGGAAGAATTCCTGCGCGTAGGTGTGGATTTCGACGTTAAAAACCGCCGGATGGTGGATGTGCAGCGGATCTACCACATGATGGAACCGCGAAACCTTTCGGCTGCCTACAAATATTATTGCGGTAAGACGCTCAACAATGCCCACAGCGCCGAGGCGGACACCATTGCTACATTTGAGGTTCTTCAAGGGCAAATCGAACGTTATCAAGGCGTTACGATTGTAGATTCGCATGGCAAAGAATCGGAGCCTGTTAAGAACGACGTCGCTGCGCTGCACGAGCTCACGGCATCCAGGATCGTAGATTTCGCGGGAAGGATGGTGTTCAACGACAAAGGCGAGGAAGTTTTCAACTTTGGCAAGCACAATGGCAAGCGGGTGACCGACATCCTGAAAAGCGAACCGTCGTTTTTCGACTGGATGATGAAAGGCGAGTTCCCGCTCGACACCAAGCGCAAATTGACGGAGATTAAATTAAGGGGATTAACCCAACGTTGACATAATCGCACCTCAGGTTTGAGTAAGTAGTAATTATGTCTATTTTTGCCTGAAATCTATTTTTGACTATTTTAACCGGATATCCAATAAGGTAAACCTGCTATGATCCCAAACCCTACCATGCCAGAGGTTAACATACCAGCGGTTATTCAAAATATCCCACTTCAAAGCTATCTAATTCTCAGCACTTTACTATTTGTGATCGGCATCATCGGCGTACTAACGCGCAGGAATGCCATCATCATTTTTATGTCGATTGAATTGATGCTCAATGCTGCTAACCTGCTGCTGATCGCATTCTCTTCATACCGGTCCGATCCTTCCGCGCAGGTCTTCGTGTTCTTCATTATGGCCGTCGCCGCAGCCGAAGTGGCCGTGGGGCTTGCTATTATCGTAATGATTTACCGCAACACCAGAAACACGGACATCGGGTTCCTCAATAAGCTGAAATGGTAGTTATCGGCGCGTAACCGGTACACAATCAAGAGATTAAAGATTAATAAATAGACATGTCTGCATCATTACTCATCCTGATTCCGCTGCTGCCGCTCGTCGGCTTTCTGATCAACGGAATCGGGTTTCCCAATATTCCCAAAGGCGCAGTAGGCATTATCGGAACGTTGGCAGTCGTTGCCAGTTTTGTGTTGTCGGTAATGACTTTCAATGCATTCGTAGCGTCCGGCAGCCAGCCATTTATCGTGCCGCTTTTCGACTGGATCACCGTTGGCGACCTCAACATTCCTTTCTCATTCCAGATTGACCAGCTTTCGCTGTTAATGCTGATGATCATCACCGGAGTAGGCTCGCTGATCCACATTTATTCGATCGGCTACATGCACCACGATCCGGGTTTTGGTAAATTTTTCGCTTACCTGAACCTGTTTTTGTTTTTCATGCTCCTGCTGGTGCTCGGCTCGAACTACGTGATCATGTTCATCGGCTGGGAAGGTGTGGGACTTTGCTCTTACCTGCTCATCGGTTTCTGGAACAAGAACACCAATTACAACAATGCAGCCCGCAAGGCCTTCATTATGAACCGCGTGGGTGACCTGGGCTTTCTGCTGGGGATCTTCACGATCATTGCAACATTCGGTTCGGTCGAATATTCGGAGGTTTTCAGCAAAGCCGCTGCCGGCTTCCAGGTAGGCGATCCAGTGATCATTACCATCACATTGTTCCTCTTTGTAGGTGCAATGGGTAAATCAGCCCAGATTCCCCTGTACACCTGGTTACCCGACGCGATGGCCGGTCCGACGCCCGTTTCGGCCCTGATCCACGCCGCTACGATGGTTACCGCGGGTATTTACATGGTGATCCGCTCCAACGTGCTCTATTCGCTGGCGCCGTCTACACTCGAAATCGTAGGCATAATCGGTGGCGCTACCGCATTGTTCGCCGCGTCGATCGGCCTTTTGCAAAACGATATCAAGAAAGTACTTGCCTACTCTACGGTGAGTCAGCTGGGTTATATGTTCATGGGTCTTGGAGCGATGGCTTACTCGGCGTCTATGTTCCATGTAATCACCCACGCATTCTTCAAAGCATTGCTGTTCCTCGGCGCAGGCAGCGTGATCCACGCGATGTCCGACGAGCAGGACATTCGCTCAATGGGCGGTTTGAGGAAGAAACTGCCTGTTACTTTCCTTACCTTCCTCATCGCCACGATCGCGATTTCAGGTATACCTCCATTTGCCGGTTTCTTCTCGAAAGATGAAATCCTTGCGCATGTTTTTGAACACAACAAGATCCTCTGGGTAATCGGTGTGCTCGGTTCGGTAATGACTTCCTTCTACATGTTCCGCCTGCTTTTCCTGACATTCTTCGGGACGTTCCGCGGTACGCACGAGCAGGAGCACCATTTGCACGAATCGCCGGCTTCTATGACAGTGCCATTGATCATCCTTGCCATTCTTTCGGCTCTGGGTGGTTTCATCGGCGTTCCCGAAGCATTGCACGGCTCTCATCACCTGGCAGAGTTTATGAGCCCGCTTTATGATCTTGCCAAAACCGCCAATCCGGCTGCATTTGAACATACTTCCCTTTCACATTCGGAAGAATATATGCTGATGGCCATTTCAGTAGCGGCAGCCTTGATTTCCGCCATCGCAGCTTATGTAATGTATGTGCAAAAGGGCGCCGTACCTGCCCCGGATTCGGAAGAAAAGTCGGGCTTGCAGCGTGCGATTTACAACAAATACTATGTGGACGAGCTTTACGATTCGGTATTTGTAAAACCTGTAAAAACACTTTCCAACATCCTGTACAGCTTTGGCGAGATCGCCATCGACCTGGTTATCGATGCATTCGTAAGACTCGTCGGCCTGGGTGCGAAGCTGTTGAGAAAAACACAAACCGGCTCCACCGGCGATTATGTTTTCGCGATGGTGATTGGCATTGTGGCCATATTATTCTGGAAGCTGTTACTCTGATCCGATCATCCATACATCCGTTTCCTACTAGTTTCGGACCGTCGACTTGAAAATATGCTTACTCTTCTTTTAATACTTTTACCGATAGCGGCAGGCGTTATCACCCTTTTGTCCGGCGAACGCATGGCAAAGCAGCTTGCGCTGGTAGGTGGCCTGGCCTCATTGGGGGTCGCTGTTTTTACATGGCTGCAATTCGACCCGGCTGCGGGTTCGCAATTCGGCTTCAAATACGCCTGGCTTGCTTCCGGAGGTATTTCCTTCGCCGCAGGCATCGACGGTATCAGTCTTTTGCTGGTGTTGCTCACCACTTTCCTGACGCCGCTGATCATCCTTTCAGCTTTTAAAAACGAGTACAAAAACCCGGCGTCATTCTATTCGCTGATCCTTTTCATGGAAGCGGCGCTGATCGGCGTATTTACAGCTACCGACGCATTCCTGTTCTACCTTTTCTTCGAAGCCGCATTGATCCCCGTTTATTTCCTCGCGGCGATCTGGGGCGGCGAGAACCGGATCAAGGTTACATTCAAGTTCTTCATCTACACGATCTTCGGAAGCTTGTTCATGTTTGTAGCGCTGGTTTATCTCTATTACCAGACACCAGGCACGCATACTTCTGAAATAGCCGCATTTTACCAATTACAGCTGAGCCCCTCGGCACAAGGCTTCCTGTTCTGGGCATTCTTTATCGCTTTTGCGATCAAAATGCCGCTTTTCCCATTCCATACCTGGCAGCCGGACACTTACACGGAGTCGCCCACGGCAGCTACGATGCTTTTATCAGGTATAATGCTGAAAATGGGGGTTTACGGTCTGATCCGCCTCCTGCTTCCGATCGTGCCCCTGGGCATGGAGCAATGGGGTTTCCTGGCCATGATCCTTTCAGTGATAGGCATCATCTACGGTTCCATCATCGCAATCCAGCAAAGTGATATGAAAACGCTCATTGCCTACTCATCCTTCGCGCACGTCGGATTGATGGCCGCCGGCGTATTCTCTTCTTCTTTGAATGGCTTGCAAGGCGCACTGATCCAGATGCTGGCACACGGTATCAACGTGATCGGTCTGTTTTTCATCGTCGACATTATTTATTCAAGGACCAAAACCCGCTACCTCGACCAGCTCGGGGGCATTACCCAAAGCACGCCGCATTTGAGCGTCTATTTTATGGTACTGCTGCTCGGTAGCGTTGCATTGCCGCTTACCAACGGTTTCGTAGGTGAATTCCTGTTGCTTTCGAGCGTATTCCAATACAAAGCCTGGCTGGGCGCCGTGGCTGGTCTCACGATCATTCTCGGTTCGGTATATATGCTCCGTCTTTTCCAGAAATCCATGTTCGGGCCTAAGTCCAAATGGGTAGAAGGCTTCCAGGACCTTACCGCCAGCGAGCGTGCGGTTCTGCTGCCGCTGGTGATCATGGTATTCTGGATCGGTATTTACCCAAGCACATTCCTGAAAATAACTGAGCCCGCTGTAAACCAACTGTTGCAACTGGTCAATAACTAAGTTAAGAATATGTATCCCATTATATTGTTGTCGGTTTTTGGAGTGTTAACGCTTTTTCTGGGCTTTTCGAAATCCAAGAACATCCTCCTGCCATCTACCCTGCTGTTCCTGGCCCTCGCGCTGGGAAGCAACTTCATCGAATGGGGCAAGGGGCCGTTCCTGTATTTCAACGACATGCTCCGGGTGGATAACCTTACGCTCGCATTCAACGGGATCATACTGCTTTCCGCTTTCATGATTGTCGCTATCTCGGGTGGCTTCCAGGATAATGCGGATTCCGAACCGGCTGAATATTATGGACTGATGCTCTTCTCGCTCGTAGGCGCGATCATGATGATCGGCTTCGATCACCTGATCATGCTCTTCATCGGCGTCGAAATCCTTTCCGTGGCCATGTACGTCCTCACAGGGAGCAACAAACGAAATCTGCGTTCCAACGAGGCTGCTTTGAAATACCTGTTAATGGGAGCCTTCGCGACCGGCTTCATGCTGTTCGGTATGACGTTGCTTTACGGTGCCACCGGCTCGTTTCACCTCGTCGCTATCCAGGGCTTTGCCTCGAATATGTCCGCGGCTTCGCAATCCTACATCTTTTACGCAGGTTTGCTGCTATTGCTGATCGGCATGCTTTTCAAAGTGTCGGCAGCGCCATTCCACTTCTGGACGCCAGATGTGTACGAAGGCGCACCTACTATTTTCACGACTTTCATGTCGACGATCGTCAAAACTGCCGGCTTTGCAGCTTTGTTCCGTTTGTTGAACCATACATTCGCCATTTATAACTTCTGGTGGATCGTCATCGCGGCCATCGCGGTGCTTACATTGCTTGTCGGCAACATCGGTGCTACCAGCCAGAACAGCTTTAAAAGAATGCTTGCCTACTCGGGTATCTCGCACGCCGGTTACCTGCTGATCGCTCTTACGGCGCTGAGCAAACCTACCCAAAACGCGATTGTCTTTTACTCACTCGCCTATTCTTTATCGACGATCGCCGCATTTGGTGTGCTGATGCTCGTTTCCAAAGAAAAAAGTATCGAAGGGCAACCTAATGAGCGCTACGAAGCATTCAATGGTTTGGCCAAACAAAATCCGTTGCTGGCTTTCGTTCTGGCGGTATCAATGCTTTCACTGGCTGGAATCCCGCTCACGGCCGGGTTCTGGGGTAAGTTCTTCATCTTTACGAGCGCGGCAGAACGAGGTATTATCTGGATAACCGTTATTGCTGTGTTGATGTCGACAGTCGGTATTTACTACTACTTCCGGGTGATCATTTCTTCTTATTTCAAAGAAGGGGACACCGTCAGGATCCGCGTGGCGCCATTTTACCAGATCATCCTTTTACTCGCTACATTCCTGACGATCCTGTTCGGGCTTGCGCCGGGGATTTTCGAAAAATTGATCTGATAACTAATAAATACAACCATACGAAAAGAGCTGTACATTTTGCGGCTCTTTTTTTGTTACCAAAATCCCAAACAAGCGTATCAAGGATATCAGTTATTCCAAAACGATATCCGGATGCAACTACACACTTATCCTTTCTTTACATTCAGGCCGGAAGACTTGCTGGGCCGTGAACCGATCGTGCTCGACCTGCAAAACAGCAGCCGGGAAATCCACGGCCGCAACATCCTCATTACCGGCGCCGCAGGGACGATCGGCAGCGAACTGGCCAGGCTGGTTTGTACCTGCGCGCCCGCAAAGGTGATACTGATCGACCAGGCGGAAACAGCGCTCTACGAGCTCGACCTTAGGCTTAAACAGCAGTTCCCGCTCAACGACATTCTGTGCCACATAGCGAGCATTACCGATGCATTACGCATGGCTGAGCTGTTTTCCAGGAATGACATTCACATGATATTCCACGCCGCGGCCTACAAGCACGTGCCATTTATGGAGTGGCATCCATACGAAGCCATCAAAACCAATATTCTCGGCACCCAAATCCTTGCCGACCTTGCGGTGTCCAACGGAGTCATTAAATTCATCCAGATCTCCACCGACAAGGCCATCAGGCCCGCCAGCGTAATGGGCGCCACCAAACGCTTTGCCGAGCTATATCTGCAATATTTGAGCAACGAACATCCGGGCCGGACACGGTTTATCATTACCCGGTTTGGAAATGTGCTAGGTTCGAACGGCTCATTCCTGATCCGCTTTGCACAGCAAATCCGCGAAGGCGGGCCGGTGACCGTGACGCATCCGCAGGCCGAACGCTACATGATGACCGTGACGGAAGCCTGCCAGCTCGTAATGCAAGCAGCAGCCAACAGTGAGGGCAGCGAGATTTTGTCGTTCGATATGGGAAAACCGGTGAGGATCGCCGATGTGGCGCGGAAAATGATCGATCTTTCGGGATCTGATGAATCGATTCAGATCCGGTTCACAGGTTTCAGGCCTGGCGAGAAATTGACCGAGGAGCTAACAGGCGACGAATTGCTGACAACTCAATTCGGACAGCTCAGAACGACCCGCTTTCCCGCACCGCAATGCATGCGCTATTCGATTTCAGCATTGCGCAAAGCACTCGACTCCGGCCAGCCTGAGCAGATGGTAGCTGTCCTCAAAACAGCGATCCCGGAGTACATCAGCGCCAATTCCCCTTTCGAAAAACTGGATAGGGTACGTGGTACAGCGACGGCCGCTGAGCCATTATGATCACTTTTCAGGCATAAAGCCAGTGGTGCGCATCCAATGCAGGCAGCGGCCAAACCACTCGTCGAATGACGGTGTTTTCGGGTAGCCGTGCTCGCCTTTGGCATAAATATGCAGGTCGGCAGCAATGCCCTTTGCATTTAATGCTTCATAAAAACGAATGCTGTTGGATACCGGCACGACCGTATCGTCGCCGGCATGCGTGAGGTATGCGGGCGGCGTGTTGGCTTTTACCTGCAATTCATTAGAAAAGTAGCTGGCTCGTTCCACTGTGGCAGCCGGCCCGAGCAGGTTCGATGCTGAACCTTTATGGCCTATTTTGCCCTCAAAACTGATAACCGGGTAGACCAGGACCATAAAATCAGGGCGAAGACTTGTTTTTTGAGGGTTGTCGACAAAGCTGCTATCATAATGCGTTCCAGCCGTGGAAGCCAGGTGGCCCCCTGCGGAAAAGCCCATGATCCCGATCTTCGCCGGATCGACCTGCCACTCCCTGGCCTTTTCACGCACAGTTTTAATGGCCTGCTGCGCATCCTGCAACGGCCCGATGGCCTTATCCTGCATAGTGCGGTCGCTTGGCAGGCGGTATTTCAGCACGAATGCCGCGATCCCCGCCTTGTTCAATTCTTTGGCAACACGATACCCCTCCCGATCGATCACGAGCACACCGTAACCGCCGCCGGGGCAGACAATGACCGCCGTTCCATTTCCCGTTCCCGCAGGCGGCAGGAAAACGCTCAGCGTAGGCGTAGAAACATTTCGAACTACATTATTCTGGTTTGTTTCCTGATTTTCGGCCTCTTTGGCGTTAGGAATGTGGTGGGGATACAGCGGCATTTCCTTTTGTGCGCGGAGCGGAACCGATATGATCTGCACCAGGCAAATAGCTGCCAGCAGGCGGGATAGATTAGTCATTTAATTTTTTTCTAATTCCTTTTAAAAATAATTTCTACCTAAATTTCGGTCACACTATGGGCGCCAGGCCGTGCGTAACAGGCTCGCGGGAAGCCGTACACGACTTGTAACCGGCAGATAAAACGGTAAGGCATCATCCTGCGAAATTTACCTGCGCCCCGATCCCGGAACCAACGGTCGGCCCAGGTGAACCAGAATTGCACCATTCTGTGTTATTTGCTTAATTCTTTTAATATTAATATAATATTTACAAGAAATTCGAAACGCGTTTGTTACTTTGCCTCATTGAACAATCAAAAAAATAACTAGTTTTGTAGAGTATCCTTATCATGCACTAGTTTCTTTGATAAGTTATAAATGGTCTTAAATCCACAAAAGAATGAAATATACAGTACATGCAGAAGGCAGGTTTCAGTTTATCGACGAGGGAAAGGGCGAGACATTACTGCTTTTGCATGGCCTTTTCGGTGCATTAAGTAACTGGGACGGTATTATTGACCATTTTTCGAACCGTTACCGGGTCATTATTCCGCTGCTCCCTATTTATGAACTTCCCCCGCGCGAAGCCGGTCTGGAAGCATTGCTGGCTTTTCTGGAAGACTTTGTTTCGTTTAAAAATCTCACTAACGTTATTGCTATCGGTAATTCGCTTGGCGGGCACATCGGCTTGCTCTACACGTTGAAAAACCAGGAAAATGTACAAAGGCTTGTGCTGACCGGCAGTTCCGGCCTCTTCGAAAACTCGATGGGCGGCTCATTCCCGAAACGCGGGAGTTATGATTATATCAAGGAGCGCGTCGCGTATACTTTTTATGACCCGGAAGTGGCAACGAAGGATCTGATCGACGAGGTATTCGAAACGACTTCGAGCATTCCAAAGTGTATGAGCATTGTGGGAATCGCCAAATCCGCTCAGAGACACAATCTTGCCAAAGATCTGCATCAGATTACCGTACCTACATTGCTGGTATGGGGCCTCAACGATACCATCACGCCGCCGCACGTAGGTTATGAGTTTAACCGCCTGATAGCCAATTCGGAATTGTATTTTATCGATAAGTGTTGCCACGCGCCAATGATGGAGCACCCCGACGAGTTCAATGTGATCCTGGAAAGCTTCCTGGAAAAAGACGTATCGGTGCCGATGGCGTAAATGCCCGGGAATTCCCGTAAAATTTCTTTTGTTACGATAGTTGATCTATATATTGTTTTTTTATAGCTTCGGAAAATGACCTCTGACCCATGCTCGCAGCCAATCTGATAAATCCAATGATTCCCGTACTGAAACCGAGTGATTCGGTGGGTACGGCTTTGGACTGGATGGACGAGTTTGGGGTAAAACAACTGGTCATCGCCGACCTGGGAGTGTACCAGGGCGTCGTTTCGGAGGACATTCTTTTTGACATTACCGACATTTCTGAACAGCTTTCCAAGGTAATTATCCAGCATAAGGACATTTTCGCGACCGAAGACCAGCACCCTTACGAGCTGCTCCGGCTCGTTAACCAGTTCGGGCTGCTGATCGTTCCGGTACTTCACGAAGACCGAACGTTTGCCGGCAGCATCCTCGTCAGCGACCTCGTCGAACATTTCGTCAATGAGCTGGGCGTTCAGGAAAAAGGCGCGGTTATTGTCCTCAAAATAGCTGAGAGAAGCTACTCGCTTTCGGAAATCAGCCGGTTGATCGAGTCAAATGGCGTCAAAATCCTGAGCAGCTACTATTCATCGGGAGAAGTTTACGATCCGACCAATGAGGCACGGCTAACCCTTAAACTGAACCGGACGCACATTACCTCAATCATCGCCACACTCGAACGTTTCGGATACGAAATCGAAGAGGCGCATGCCAACGACCCTATCGAAAGCCTCGACCAGGAACGCCTTGATATGCTTTTGCGCTATCTGGCTACCTAGCATCCGACAACTTCAAATGTACATGCGGCTTTTGAAACGCACTATTTGTCGCGTATCTTTCGGCTGAAACCACAAGTTTTACTTTTCCTTCATGAAAATCGCCATTCACGGACGCAACTTTAATGAGTCCGCAAGGCCGTTCATTGAAAATATGTTCGATGAACTGGCGCGCAGAAAAGTTGAAGTCCAGCTTTCGAAATCGTTCAGGATATTTCTGGACGAGGCCGGCATTTCGCATTACTCCGAACTGGTTTATGAAAAGCCCGAAGAGCTTTTCGACGCACGCCTGATCGTGAGCATGGGTGGCGACGGCACGTTACTTGAAACGATTTCGCACGTCGGCAAGCGGCAGACACCGGCCATCGGCATCAATGTGGGCCGTCTCGGCTTCCTGGCCACAGTTTCTCCCGAGCGCATTACCGACATGATCGCCGCGCTGGAGAACAGTCAGTTCCGCATCGATGAGCGGACGCTCGTAGAAGTAGAATCCAATGTCGATCTTTTCGACGGACTAAACTTCGGTTTGAATGATTTTACGATCACCAAAACCGACACGTCGTCGATGATCACCGTACATACCTATCTGAACGACGAATTTCTGAACTCCTACTGGGCCGACGGCCTCATCGTGTCGACGCCAACCGGTTCGACCGGCTATTCGTTAAGCTGCGGCGGGCCGGTGCTTGTGCCGCATTCACAGAACTTCATCGTTACGCCCATCAGCCCGCATAATTTGAATGTGCGCCCGCTGGTGGTGGAAGATACTGCCGTGATCCGTCTGGAAGTAAAAAGCCGGAGCAGCAATTTCCTCGTCTCGCTCGACGCACGTTCGCGCATTGTGGATGAGAACACGCAATTGCTCGTGCGCAAAGCGGGCTTCATCGCGCGCCTGATCAAGATGAAAGACGACAGTTTTTTGAATACATTGAGAAGCAAACTATCGTGGGGCCTCGATATGCGAAACTAGGCCCCTGAAATCTCACTTCTGACACCCTATGCGCCTTACCTACCACACTTTCGACCTTCAACTCAAACATACCTTCACCATCGCGCACGACTCGCGCGATGTCCAGCAAACCCTCATCGTGCAGCTTAGCGACGGCGTGCATTCCGGCTTTGGCGAGGCTACTGCCAATCCCTATTACGGCATTACGATTGAGAACATGATTGCTGCGCTGGAAACAGTGAAAGCTATTGTGGAAAAAGGCGATTATAGCTCCGCGGAGGCGCTCTGGACGCTGGTACATCCTTTGCTCAAATCCAATTCTTTCTCCCAATGTGCCCTCGACGAGGCTGCTCAGGATTATTTTGCCCAAAAGAAAGGCCAGAAGCTGTACGAAAGCTGGGGGCTATCGCCGGACCATATTCCCATGACCAATTTCACGATCGGGATCGATACGGTGGAAAAGATGGTAGCGAAGATGAAAGAACTTCCCTGGCCGATTTACAAGATCAAACTGGGCACGAATGAAGATCTCCGCATTGTACAGGAACTAAGGAAAAATACCGAGGCGCTTTTCCGCGTCGACGCCAATTGCGGCTGGACCGCCGAAAAAACCATCGAACTCGCCCCGCAACTCGCCGCATTGGGCGTGGAATTCATTGAGCAGCCGTTGCCTGCCGACGATATTTCGGGCATGAAAAAGGTATTTGCATCCAGCGTGCTGCCCATTATCGCAGATGAAAGCTGCATTGTCGAAGAAGATGTTGCGAAATGTCATGGACTTTTTCATGGTATCAATGTAAAACTGACTAAATGCGGGGGACCTACCGCTGCCTTGCGCATGCTCGCGAAAGCGCGGACGTTGGGCATGAAAACGATGGTAGGTTGTATGACCGAAACCAGCGTAGGCATTTCGGCCATTGCACATTTGCTTCCACTACTCGATTACGTGGACATGGACGGATCGTTGCTCATCCGTAACGACCCCGCCACCGGCGTCACTTTCGATTTTGGAAAGATACATTATGCCGAAGGTAACGGCACCGGCGCCGCATTGAAACCAGAATTTTTGCAGGCTGCGTTGTGAACATCTTTCACACCACCAAACTTCCGGGCAGGACCGTCGAAACTACCGACGGCAGGGAATTTCTATGGTTCAGCGGCACCGATTATCTCGGCATGGGCCACAACGAAGACCTTCGTAGACATGTACACCTGGCTACGGAAACTTTCGGAAATCACTACGGAAGTTCGCGAAACAATAGTCTGCGGCTTGGTATTTACGACGAGGCCGAGGCACAATTGGCTGACTTTCTGCAAGCTGATGCGGCGGTCATCGTCTCATCGGGTATGTGGGCCGGACAGTTGTTGATGAAGGAGGTTGAAAATATTATCCTGCCGCATTCACGGCCTGCTGATATCCGCTATCACTACGCTCACGGGGTACATCCCGCATTATGGGGAAATACATTTCAAAAAACAGCATTGGATTGGCGGGAATGGGCAGCGCAAACCGTTCAGCAAATCAATGCAGCAGCGCCCGGCGTTACACACATTATCTGCTCGGATGCCGTCGGCTCGCCGATGGTGGATGCTTTTGATTTCTCCATGTTTGATAGGCTGGACACCCCTTCCAAAGTCTGGCTGCTGATCGACGAGTCGCATTCGCTGGGGGTGCTTGGGCGTGACGGCAGAGGGGTTTCAGCGCAGCTTGGCGAGCGCTTTCTGGCCCAGACCATTTTTGTTTCTTCCCTCAACAAGGCACTGGGGATTCCCGCCGGGGCGATCTGGGGGCCGGAAAGAGTTATCAGCGCTATTAAGAGATCTCCGTGGTATGCGGGCGCGTCACCACCTGCACCTGCGTACGCCTACGCATTGAAAACACTTTTGGAAGAAAATACCTACGCGAAGGAGCTCGCATTGTTGCTGGATAATGTTTCGCAGTTCACCGAGCGGATCGGGGATGTTAACCTTTTTCAATCCGTTGCGGATTATCCGGTGTTCTGTTCTTCCAATGCCGCATTATTCGATCATTTACTCCAAAACGGCATTATGACCTCGTGCTTTCCTTATCCATCTCCGTCCGACGCGCCCGTTACGCGCATCGCGATCAGCAGTTTGCACCAAAAAGAAGACCTCGACTGGCTAGCCGAGGTCTGTAAGCAGTTTATTGCTTAATATCTGTTACCGATCAATCTTCTGTGTTGTAATTGCCCAGTTTGGCAAGGCGTTGCTCTTCACGTAGCTTCTCGCGCTCCACTTTGGCCGAAACCATGATACTGAGTTCATAAAGAAGGAAAAGGGGAATCGCAACGAGTATCTGGCTGTAAATATCCGGTGATGGCGTAATTATCGCGGCCACGATCAGGATTACAATCATCGAATGCTTGCGATATTCGCGCATGAAAGCTGGCGTAAGCACCCCGATTTTTGACAAAACAAATACAACAATCGGTAATTGGAACGCCACACCGCAAGCCAACGTCAATGTCGCCACAAGCGATATGTATGAAGAAATACTGAACTCGTTGATAATGGAAGGATCCAGCGTAAAGTTGGCCAGAAAGTTGATTGCGAGCGGCGTTACCACATAGTAACCAAAAAGCACCCCTGAGAAAAACAGGAATGTGACATAGAATACTGCGCCACGTGCCGATCTTCTCTCAGAAGGCTTCAGCCCGGGCTTAATAAACCTCCAAACCTCCCAGAATGCATAGGGAAATGCAAACACCAGGCCGGCAATTACCGACGAAGTCATACTCATCGTGAACTGGTCGCCCATGCCGATGACCTGCAATTTGAAATTCAGTGCCTTGATACACAAATCCTCATACCCAACAATGACCGACAGCTTACAAAGCATTTTGTAAGTCCAGAAATCGGCCCGGGAAGGGGCTATGATTACATAGTGGTAGAGTTCCTTGATATAAACAAATGCAAGAATCGCAAATACCAGAATCGAAGCACCGGCGCGGATGACATGCCATCTCAGTTCTTCGAGATGCGAAATAAACGACATCTCTTTGCCTTCACCTTCCTCTTCTTCGTTATCAAAATCCTGATCCAAGGACATATTTTAAATTATTACTAGAACTCAATCTACGTGGAAACTCAAAAACAGGATCACTGCCTGTTTACTAAAAGCTGAAATTACTCAAAAAACCCGTCGAAGCGATCCGACGGGTTTTTATTCATATGCTCTGGATCAAATTAATCCAATACAAAAGGATAGTCGCTCTCAACGTACACATCCGTGTAAGCCTCTTTCGGGTCCGGCCACTCCGATTCCTCGGCAAATTGCACGGATTCCGCTACGATTTCTTTTACTTTTTTATCGATGTCTTCAAGCTCTTCTTCGGTAGCAAGCTTGTTTTCAAGGATCACCGAACGGATCTGTTCGATCGGGTCGCGGTGTTTGTATTCTTCAACCTCCTCTTTCGAACGGTATTTCTGAGGATCGGACATCGAGTGTCCACGGTAACGGTAAGTCCTGAATTCAAGGAAAGTAGGGCCCTCTCCTTTGCGTGCGCGATCGGCTGCGCGGGCAACCGCTTCGTGGATGGCCTCCACGCTCATACCGTCAACAGGCTCCGAAGGAATGTCGTAAGCCTCGCCCAGCGTGTACAGCTCGGTAACGTTCGACGAACGCGCTACGGATGTACCCATTGCGTAACCATTGTTTTCAACGACAAAGATCACGGGCAATTTCCAGCTCATCGCCATGTTCAGCGTTTCGTGGAACGACCCCTGGCGGATCGCACCGTCGCCGAAGTAGCAGATACAAAGGTTATCGGTTTTGTTGTATTTCTCGGCGAATGCGATACCTGCGCCCAGAGGAATCTGGCCACCTACGATACCGTGACCTCCGATGAAGCCGACTTCCTTATCAAAAATGTGCATGGAACCGCCCTTACCTTTGGTAGTACCGGTCTTTTTGCCGAAAAGTTCAGCCATGATCGCATTCGGACTGGTGCCCAGTGCGAGCGGAATACCGTGATCGCGATAAGCGGTAATGTACTTGTCGCCTTTCTTCAGGGCACTCACCGCGCCGGAAGAACAGGCTTCCTGGCCGATATACAGGTGACAAAAACCGCGGATCTTCTGCTGACCGTACAACTGGCCCGATTTTTCTTCAAAACGGCGTTGTAAAAGCATATTCTCGAACCAGAACATGTATTGCTCCTTCGGATGCTGTAACTTTTTTGGGGCTGATGCTTTCTTTTTCTCAGTAACGGTGGCCATGTATTTGGTTCTCGTTTATAAAGACAGAACTTTGTCTTAAAGTTATGGTATGAACAGAGTCTGTTTTGCCGTACTCACGCAATGATGTGCGAAAATAAGCATAAACTAAATAACAAAGAAGTTCATGTGGCTAGAAAAGCTCCGTCTTACATACTTTAAAAGCTATGAGGAGAAGGCCTTCACTTTTGGACAACATGTGAACTGTATCGTGGGGGAGAATGGCAGCGGTAAGACGAACCTGCTCGACGCAATCTATTTTCTGACCCTTACCAAGAGTGCATTTCATAATCAGGACGCGTTGGGCATCCGGCACGTCAACGATTTTTTCCTGATCGACGGCATATTCAACGAGCACGACAAGCATATCCAGATCACGTGCAGTCTCCAACGCGGCCAGCGGAAGGTTTTCATGGCCGATAAAAAGCATTACGAGCGCCTGAGTGACCATATCGGCCTTTTCCCCGTGGTGCTCATCGCGCCCGACGACACCGACCTTATCCGCGACGGCAGCGAAGAGCGGCGCCGTTTTTTCGATGGTGTATTAGGTCAGGCTGTGCCGGGCTACCTCGGCGATTTTCTCCAATACAATAAAATACTGACTCAAAGGAATGGCCTGTTGAAGCTGTTTGCCGAAAGAAATTCCCTGGATGAAGACCTGCTCGAAACCTATAACGAACCACTGATCGTGCTCTCGCAGCGCATTCACGGGCACAGGGTCACATTCATGGAAAAATTCGTCCCGCTATTCTATAAATACTACGAATTTCTCAGCAGCGGCCACGAAAAAGTGGATGTGATCTACGAAAGCGAAGTAGCCAGCCCCGATTTCCCGGCCGAGTTCCGCCGCAACCGAGGCCGCGACCTCCACGCGCAACGCACAGGCAAAGGCGTGCATAAGGATGAATATGTATTCGAAATTGATGGGGTTACTTTAAAAAAATTCGGCTCCCAAGGCCAGCAGAAGTCATTTTTAATTGCATTAAAACTCGCGCAGTTCGAGTTGTTGAAAGAAGAAAAAGGCAAAACCCCTATCCTCCTCCTCGACGACATTTTCGACAAACTCGATGACCGGCGTATCCATAAGCTCATTGAATTGATCGACACCGGCTTCCTGGCGCAGGTTTTCATCACTGACGCCCGGCCCGAAAGGTCACAGAGGATTTTGGAGCATGTGAAGGCAGATGTGCGGTTTTTTGAGATTGAGAAGGTGTTGAAAGAGTGAATCAGCGCTGCCTTGCTGTATTTACTATATTCATTATCAAGACAATATCATCAAAAACAGTATAAAACAAACTATGACGTTTGCTCAACACCAACTCCCGTATAGAATATATAAAATTGTCTTGCTTGCCAATAAATGGATGTTCTTCCAATCTTTTTAGACTGGCCTGCAAATTATCTGTAAACTTTTCTGCACTCCGCTCTCCCCATGTATCATAAAGATACCTCACAATTTCAGAGTAATCGTCTTTTGCGAGACGAGTCCATTTTATCTCGTAAGCCACGCCTTATTTCTTTAAAGACTTCTTCGTTAGAGAAGAGCTGACCGGTTTCGGCTTGGAGTAGAGATTGGTTGAGTTTTTCTAAAAATTCGGGAGAACGAGAATCGAAGCCTGAATGCGCCTCCTGTTCGGCAAATGCGCGGATGGTTAGCAGCAAATCTTGCAAACGACCATCACTTACCTGGTTCACAAGCTGCATCAATTCCGCTTTTATTTCTCGACGACTAGACATAGCTGTTTCGATTAAACTTCCATTCCTGTTTTACGAATTTACAAATTTAAAAGTAACAAAGCCAGGCCTCGCGACCTGGCTTTCCAAACGGTATGCCTTAGTAATCAACCGTCCTAAACGTATTTCGGATCAAGCTCTTTGGCCTGGGCTACGAATTCCTTCACTTTTTGTTCGTCGTCTTTCTTGCAGATCAGCAGTACACCGTCGAATTCCGCGACGATGAAACCGTCGAGGCCGTTGATGACGACCAGTTTGTCTTTCGGTGTTTTGATGATCGAGTTTGTTGTATTGTGCAGGATCAGGTTGCCGTCCGCTACATTCAGGTTGGCGTCTTTTTCCGAAACCTCGTACATCGATTTCCAGGTACCGAGGTCCGACCAGCCGAAGCTTGCGAGTACTACGTGAACATTGTCAGCCTTTTCCATGATACCGTTGTCAATGGAAATACTTCCGCAATGCTGGTAAGCACGCTGAACGAATGAATTCTCGGAGTCGAGGTAGTAATGTTCGTTACCACCCTGGAAGATCTCGGCGATGTCGGGCTGGAACGAAGACAATGCTTTTTTGAATGCATTGATGTTCCAAACGAAAATGCCGGCGTTCCAAACGAAGTCGCCGCTGTCGAGGAACTGCAATGCAAGCTCCAAATGCGGTTTTTCGGTGAATGACTTCACTTTTTTGACCGTCAGCTTATCCGGAATGTATTGAATGTACCCATAACCAGTGTCGGGCCGGGTAGGCTGGATGCCGAGCGTGATCAGGATATCCTCGTTGCGGGTCGCCCCGAGCGCCACTTTGATCGTGTCTTTAAAAACTTCCTCTTTCAGGATAATATGGTCGGCCGGAGCCACTACCACGTTTGCGTTGGGGTTCCGGGCCGCGATTTTGTAGCACGCATAAGCAATGCAGGGCGCGGTATTCCGCCGGTGCGGTTCCAGCAGGATCTGGTCGTCGGTCAGTTCGGGAATCTGCTGTTTGATCAGCTCCTTGTACTCCTGACTGGTTACTATATAAATATTCTCGATAGGGCAAACACCATCAAATCTGTCGACAGTTTGCTGCAACAGCGTCCTGCCCGTGCCAAGCACGTCATGGAACTGCTTAGGGAAATCCGTCCGGCTAAATGGCCAAAAACGGGTTCCCACGCCGCCTGCCATGATAATCACATAAGTATCCTGCATCTGTGTTGTGTAAGAATGTTTTTGTTATAACGTTAAATAAAATCCCTCAAAACTAACGATAAAGAGCCAGTATGCTCAACCTTCGTCCGTTAAATGTCCTGGAAAATTAGTTCATGGCCCAATAGGAATCCTTTGCTGGCGCATTAAATCCCTTTTACAGGGTCAACAAATTAAATCGCTGAAACCGCCACTTTTTATTTTATAAATACTCGGAGAAAAAACTGGATATTATCGTAAAAAATTTGATTTCTTAGTAACTTGTTCAAGACATCAACTCAATTAAGAACCATGAAAGCAACTTCTACGCTTCGCAGAATGCTGCCCTCTTTGCTCCTTGCATTGTTGTTTTGCCAACAATCTTTTGCACAGATAAGTTTAAGGGGGAAAGTAACCGAATCGGTCACGCAGGAGCCCCTGGCGGGCGTTAGCATTCGTATACAAGGCAAAGTGGCCGGTACGATAACGGATACGAAAGGGGAATTTTCCCTGACCACCACCTCCAACCCGCCGTTCTCCATTATCGTCAGTTCGGTGGGCTTCCAAACCCAGGAGATCCCCGTTACCGCAAGCATCTCCAACCTTGATATCAAGCTGGTGGAGCAACCTGTTCTTGGCAGGGAAATCGTGGTATCAGCCTCCCGCGTGGAAGAAAGCGTCATGAAATCGCCGGTTGCAGTGGAAAAGCTCGATATCCGCGGCATCCGCGACTCACCTTCCACCAACTTTTACGATGCATTGGCAAACCTGAAAGGCATCGATATGACTACACAGGGTGTTTTGTTCAAATCGGTGAACATGCGCGGCTTCGGCGCGACCGGTAACCCGCGTACCGTCCAGATGATCGACGGGATGGACAACCAGGCTCCCGGGCTCAATTTCCCGCTCGATAATATCATAGGCATGTCGGAGCTCGACGTTGAAAGTGTGGAAGTGCTGCCCGGTGCGGCATCTGCACTATACGGTCCCAACGCCGTAAATGGCTTGATTCTGATGAACAGCAAAAGCCCGTTTCTTTACCAGGGGCTCAGCGCGAACCTCAAAGGCGGCATCATGCACGAGAAGAACCGTTCCAAAGCCACTACCCCATTCGCCGACGCCACGATCCGCTATGCCA
>CBIHPQ010000063.1:0-20886 GCA_966211825.1 uncultured Dyadobacter sp.
AAGCGCGCGTTACTTAAGAAAAGCTTAACAATCGATTAACGGAACCCTTAAATGTATTGCCGGGAGAAAACTTTTCAGGGTTTTCTTGCCAACCCCACTCATATGAAATTCAGGTCTATTGCTCTTTTAATATCGCTTTTTACATTGCCGGGCATCCTGATCGCCGTGCGGGGCCAGTCCTACGGGCTTGGTTTCGAGAGCTTTGAGGCCGTGCAGGATAAACGGACGGGTCTTGATCTCAGTCCGGAGAAGCCAATTTGCTTCGATGGCGACTTCGAGCTGTCATTCGAGCTCTCGTTTCTAAGGAATAAGAAAACCTATTTCGGCTATATCGTCCGTGTCATCGGCGACGACCAGCAGAATATCGACCTCATTTACGACAACAGCTCCGTGAATCAGGACCATTTCAAGCTGATCATCGGCGAACAGTTTTCCCCCATCGCATTCGATTTCCAGGGCGACGACCTTTTCTCCAGATGGAACCGGATTACGCTGCGTTTTGAGAAGCAAAAGGGGCGAATCACCGTCGTTTACGGTAACCGAAATTTCTCACAACCCGTAAAATACGACACGAAAGGCTGCTACAAGATCCTTTTCGGGGCCAATCAGTACAAGGAGTTCCGCACTACCGACGTGCCGCCGATGAAGATCCGGCACGTGGAACTGCGGGAGAATGGAAGGGTTGCCTACAACTGGCCATTGAATGAAACGGACGGTTTGAAGGCTAGCGAGGAAGTCGGGCAAAAAGCGGCGGTGGCTGCCCATCCGATCTGGATCAAAAAGCTGCATTATGAATGGAAACTGCTGCAAACCGTGTCGTTGAAAGGCTACGTGCGGGTGGGGTTTGATGAGAAGAGCAGCAACGTTTTTGTCGTGGGGCAGGATTCGCTGCTACGTTTCAGCCTGGCCGGAAACCGCCTGACGGCGATGCCTTACCGAAGTGGAAAGCAGCCCGTTTATGTCGATAACCAGGTCCTTTTTGACACCGGCCGCAACCGGTTATACAATGTTTTTCTGAATGAAAAGGTCGTGACTGCCTTTGATACGGTGAGTCGCAGTTGGGATAAAAGCGATGTTCCGCCGCAGGCCAAGACGTACTACCTGCATGCCAACAAATTCCTTTCCCCTGCCGATTCCTCCATTTATATGTTGGGCGGCTACGGGCATTTGGCCTATAAAAACGAAGTACAGCGCTACCATTTGCCGTCGGGAACATGGCAGCAGGTCGCGTTGCAGGACTCGGCATTCACACCCCGGTACCTGGCCGCGCTGGGCGCTACGCATGCGGGTGCGTACGTGATCGGCGGCTATGGAAGTTCCACAGGTCAGCAAATGCTCAACCCGCGCAACTGGTACGACCTGCTGTATTTCGATCGCGCGCAGAAGAAATTCAGGAAAATATACGAGCTGAAAGTGCCGAAAGAAGATTTTGTTTTTGGTAACTCAATGATAATCAATGAGCAGGATAGTTCTTATTATGCATTGATATTTCCAAAACATCAGTTCAGTTCCGAGCTGCAACTCATCAAAGGCTCGCTCAGCCGCCCGGAATTCAAATTGGTAGGATCGAAGTTACCTTATCAGTTTATCGATATAGAGTCATTTGCCGATCTGTTTTATGACAAGGCAAATGGCCGTTTTGTCGCGGTAACACTCTACCGCGACGCCAATTTGCAGACCAAGGTGGCGATTTATTCGCTTTATGCCCCTCCGCTGGAATCCGCAGTGCCGCAAACGGCTTCAACGGACAGTTCGGCAGGGCGTAGTTTGTGGATCATCGGTGCGCTGTTTGTTGCATCATTGCTGGTTTATTGGTTGTATCGTTATATGCCGGGCCAACTTGGCAGGCAGAAAGCGACAAAGGCACCGGTGGTCGGGCCGATACCGGAGTTGGAGGCGATACCGCATGCGGAGGAACCGGCGCCCGACGACGATATGGTTGAAAAGGCGGTTCCATACAAGAGTTGCATTCTGCTGTTCGGGAATTTGCAGTTGTATGACGAGGACGGGAATGAGATTACGAAGCAGTTCAGTCCGTTGGTGAAGGAGCTGTTTCTGGTGATATTGCTTTATTCGATCCGCTGGGATGGGATTAGTTCCGAGAAATTGAAAGAGCTGCTGTGGTTCGACAAGCCCTCGGAAAGTGCGCGTAACAACCGGTCGGTAAATATCGCGAAACTGAAAGCGATCCTCGACAGAATGAAATACTGCCAGGTATCGAAGGAAACGGGTTACTGGAAAATCAAGATCGATTTCGAGAAAATCGAGGTCGATTATATGCATTACCTCACATTGCTCGGCAACCGGAAGCTGCTCACGAAGCAAAGCATTATCGAGCTCGCCAGCATTACAAAAAGGGGTAATTTCCTCTCGAATGTAGAATATGAATGGCTTGATAGCTTCAAATCGGAGATTTCGAACGAGATCGTCGATGCCTACCTGCGCTATGCAGCCTCCGTCAAAATCGCCGACGATGCCGAGTTTCTTGTGAAGCTTGCCAACTACGTCTTCTACTTCGATCCTGTCAATGAGGAGGCTATGATATTGAAATGTAAGGCATTAGCGCATTTGGGTAAGCATTCATTGGCAAAAACTACGTTTGAAAACTTCGCCCGGGAGTATAACCGCATTTACGGGGAGGATTTCAGGAAAGATATGCCTGAGGTGCTGCATTCATGATCCGGGCAGAAACGAAACAGAGACCGCCAAATGGCCGCCTCTGTTTAAATCACCCTTAACCCTCATAAAAAATGCTACTTTGCTTTGGTTCTGTTTTCCGTGGAAGCGTTTTCGCTTGTATTCTTCCCGGTCAGTATTCTTAATTCATTTAGTTCCTTTCTTAACTCGGCAATTGCTGCCGTCTGATTTTTCAATTCCCGGACCGACTCGATTAAATGTGGGATGAGGCCTGTGTAGTTGACGGTTTTGAAGCCATTTTCATTTTGCTGAACGAGTTCTGGGAAGTACTTTTCTACTTCCTGTGCGATCACGCCTGTTTGTAACTCCGTTTCTCTCTCTGCATCGATCCAGTGATAATGGTAGCCGCGTATCTGGCTGATGGCATCGAGACTGCCTTTGAGCGGATTGATGTTCTTCTTTAACCGTTTGTCGGACGCTTGGGCTTGAAGCGCGCCCGACGGTATCCATGCTGTGCCCGTGTCGTCAACCCAAAATCGCCAGGCGCCGTTAAGGTAGAAACCGAGCTGTTTATCTGTTTTCATCCCAACAAAACCTTCTGGCTTATTTGAGGTATTGTTCAAATATAGTCCCGCGGTATTTCCATCATTCCGGATCCTCATTCGGGAAGCCACATCGAGAATAAATTCGGGCAAAACCGCTTTGCCGCCCAAACCGATGTAGCCATTTCGCAGAACAGTCAGCGCATTGTTTCGGAGGTTGATGTCGGTACCGTTTCCAATCTGAAAAATTCGATCGGTCGGCCCTCCGTTGGGCTGATCCAGTGAGTTGTTGTAAAGACCGACGGCAAGGCTATGCTGAGCATTGGCAACGGTGTGATAGCCCAGCGAAATGCTGTAATCACCCATAGCGGCGGCCCAGTTGCCAATGGCAAATGAGTGGTGATTATAAGCATAGCATTTATTTCCAATGCTGAATGAATTTATATCCATTGATTTATTCATATACCCAAGAGAAAATGAACTATGGCCGGAAGATACTGAGCTGTTACCAATTGCAACGGAGTTGAATTCAGTCGCCTCTGCGTCCCAGCCGGCTGCAAATGATCCGATTCCGATGTTGTTGTCCTCCCAGGTGCCGTTGGTCAGTCCCACACGAAAAGCAGCCTTTTGGGGATGCCATATCATTCTCGCTCCGTTCCCGATGGTTGGAATATTGGCACTTAGCTGCATTTGGTCTTTTTGAACAATCGGGAAATTGGTACGCAAAGCACCCGCTTCGTTAGCATACAGCGAATAGGGGAGACTCAGAAGCTGGCTCGCCCCGACAAAGTGAAACTTGCCATTGTTCAGATGATCTACTTCTGTTTTAATGAAAAAGATATCGTAGGGCCATTCTATTTTGGAGAGATCACCGCCGGCGGAACCGACTATGATGGTAAAGAGGCCATTAACATCGGTTTGTGCCGGATGGATTTCCTGAAACACAACCGGTCCCAGTGGCTGGTTTTGAATGATAGTGATCCTGACGGTAATGGCTGCGTTTTGTACTGGTTGCGAGTTGTCATCAGTTGCGATACCCTGAAAACTGAATTGGTAAGGTGCCTGTGCGTAGCTTGAAGCGAAACCGGAACAAAGTAGAAGCAGCAGTAGAATTCTGTTTTGCATTGTGGACGCAGGTTTAGTGACTATTCGCTCAAAAATCGCAGGATGCGTTTTACTTAAAGAATGCGATGTACAAACGGTTCGGATTAAATTTTTAATGGTAAAACAAAACAGAGACCACCAAAATGGCGGCCTCTGTAAAAACCCCAGTTAACCCTCAGTGAAAAATCAGCTTTGTCGTTTTGCTGCCTACCGGCGTGTCGATTTGCAGTAGAAATGAGCCGGTGTGCGGCAAAACGATGTTGATATCGGTTCCCGGCGCCTCGAACTGGCCGAGCTTGCGCCCGCTTTGGTCGAAAAGAAGGAGTTTTTGTGTTCGCTCGGGCATTTGCACCCGTACCTTGTTTTCCCGTGACGGATTGGGATAGACGTAGAAGCGGTCGAGGCTTTCCCGGGGCGCGACGATGCAGACGATTTTGCTGTATGTGTAGGAATCGTCGGTGTCGACCTGCCTCAGGCGATAGTAGCTGGTAGTTGTAAATGCCTGATCTACGTACCGGTAACTTTTTTCTGTTTTCGAATCACCCGATCCGTCGACCCATCCGAGAAGCTCCCACTTCTTTCCGTCGGGCGACTTTTGAATCTCAAATCCCAGGTTGCTGGTCTCCTCGGCCGTTTTCCAATGCAGCTCGGCAAGGCCGGCAGCGTTCACTCTTCCTTCGAAGCTGATGAGCTTCACCGGCAGGACGGATAAGTCTGAAAACGAGTTGAGGCTCCCCAATACCCAGTTGACGCTCACGCCATTGCCGGAACCAGAAGCGCTGGCGGCGTAAATGGCGCCCGGGGAAATACTTTGGGCGAGTAAAGGACATGAGACGGCTCCCGTTAGAATGGTTAGTAAAAGCTTTTTCATTTGGCTTGGGATTTACCGATGGCTGATTTGTTCTCTGTCAAAAGGCTTTTTAGCCCCGCTTCCAATGCCATTACCCGCTTGTTGAGCTCCTTCACCTCTGCCAGTTCTTTTTTCAGGGCTGCGACCTCTTCGGTTCTCTTGTCGAGTTCTTTGACAGCTTCGATGAGGTGAGGGATAAGGCCGGTATAGCGGACTGCTTTGTAACCATCTTCTTTGGTGTATACCAGTTCTGGAAAGTGTTTTTCCACTTCCTGCGCAATTACACCAACATGCTTTTGTGTATCCCCTTTCTTCCAATTGTAATCATATCCGGATATTGATCTAAGATTGCGCAAGCTGTTATTCAAAACGTTTAGATTTGTTTTCAGTTTAATGTCTGAACTTTCCAGGAATTCTTGCGCGTAAACTTGGCCGTCAAAGTGACCGCTTCCGCTTGCACCAATCCAAAACGTCCAACCGGGCCCCGGGAAAAAAAAACCTGCGGCAATACCATTATCTCCCTGTGAGCCTATGAAAATGGATTTATCACTATTTCCGTCGGCGCTTCCCAGCCAGATTCCAGCGGAATTGTTGCCATTATGTCGTACGTGTATCCTTCCATCAACATCTAAGATATACCCCGGATTAGTAGCATTTGCACCTATTCCGACGTTCCCATTTTTAAGTATCGTCAACGCATTAGACCGTTGGTTTAGGCCCGTTCCATTTCCAATTTGAAAGAGCCTGTCAGTTGAACTTCCGTTTGGGACATCGAAGTTATTGTTAAACCTTCCAAGAGACGTACTGTAACTTGCCGCCGCGCTTGTATAGTGACCGATTGAAATTGCACTCGTACCGGATGCATAAGCATTGTTGCCGATTGCGATGGAGTTTATTTGATTGGCAGTAGTGCTGGTACCCATGGATAATGCACTGGCCGCACTTGCAGTAGCGTTCAACCCCATTGCAAGTGCATTGTTCCCGCTACCGACTGTCCCTTGCCCAATGGATATGGCATGGGCAGCAGTCACCGATGCATTTTCTCCTATGGAAAGTGAATTGGCTGCATTTGCAACAGCATTGTAACCTAACGCAATGGCATTTTCGGCAAGTGCCTGACTATTATTTCCGATGGAAATTGATGAAAGTCCGGTAGCTTTCGGCCCGTACCCAACAGCGAATGAGTTTACACCTATCAGATTTTCTTCCCAATCATTAACGATCGCATAACCGGCCCTGAAAGCAGCTTTTTTTGGAAGCCATATTAGTCTGGGACCAAAACCGACTGTCGGTAGTGCATTTCCCTGACCCAAAAGTCCTGTCTGAAGAATTGGCTCATTATTTCTCCATTTCCCGGCTTCATTCGAGTACATGGCGTAAGGAACGCTGAGCAATTGGGTCGTACCAATATCCGTGAAAGTATAGCCGTTGGCAGCGCCATCGGAGTCTACGCCTACTTGAAGAAAGAAGGATTTAGCGCCCCACTCGAGGTTGTCAGGAATCGGGGAAGCCGATGTGCCGATAGAGATATTAAAGACGCCACTGGCGTTTGTGGAGGCACTGCCTTCCTTAGAAAAAACAATCGTGCCGCCAGCTGTACCTTCACGCAGTTTAAAACTATATCCTATCTCTCCATTGACGATTATTTTACCTTCGGCGTTTCTCGCCACCCCTTGAAAACTAAACTGCTGCGGCGCCTGCGCTTTTGAAAGTTTGGGAAGGATCAGTAGGCTAACCGACAGCAGAATGGCTAAACTAAGCTTCATTCCGGTGAAAGTCATTTTGCCATTTCCTGAACTGGCCGACCTAGGGATTGAAAGCGGCCTTAAATGTTGCATCGAGGTGGTAAATAAATTTTTCATGTGTGTAAATGTTTGGGTTTGACTTTACGTGACTCCGGTCGGAATATCGGTGGGTTTTAGATAATATGTGGCCCAGGATGATTTATCGGCCTTCGTTTAAATAGCCTTCGGTGAAAATCCGGTGACAGGAAAGCGATAGGTGTTAAGGGGATAACGGGGGCAATATTCGATTGCTAATCATATCCCGCCGGGTGGTAAATAGATTTCGGAGTATCGGGCCGGACGTCGAAAATTGGGAGGCTGGGCACATTTTTCAGCCAGAACCTTAAACCCACTTTTATGACACAGCGTGTGAAATCACCCGTCTGGGCTATTATACTCCTGTTGATTTGTCTGATTTTAAGATTTTGTGATTCCTGGCTGTTCGGCAACGAAAACATGCAGAAAAATTTCCCGCAGAAGCGCGTCCCGAGGCAGCGGGAATACGGCGGGTTGACACCCACAATTAAAAAGCCCGGCGACAAAAAAGTAAGGTCGGCAGATTCATTGTCCCGGGGTTCTTACTTTTTTCGGTAAGAGGCAATCTTTGCATACAGCTCCGCAGGAGAGAAGGGCTTGCTGATATAATCGTTCATACCTACCGTAAAGGCAATATCCTTGATGTCCATCATCGCCGAAGCAGTCAGTGCAATAATAGGCAGACGTTTATACTTATCGTGGGGGAGCAGGCGGATGTGCCGGGTGGCTTCGTAACCATCCATTTCAGGCATTTGAAGGTCCATCAGCACAAGGTCGTAGTCATTGTTCTTTACCTTTTCGAGTGCTACGAGCCCGTTTTCGGCAAGGTCATATTGCACGTCCCATTGCCTCATGAAGTTCTTCATCAGCAGGACGTTGATATTGTTATCCTCCACAATGAGCAACTTCATGCCTTTCAGGCTGAAATGATTCGCCGGGGTGCCGTTGGCCTGTTCGGCCAGGTGTTTTTCGCTGATCGGGAACGACAGGCTGAAATAAAATGCCGACCCTTCGCCAGGCTCGCTATCAACATAAATACGGCTCTGTTGCAGTTCGAGCAGCCGTTTGGTGATCGTCAGCCCGAGACCTGAGCCGCCGTATTTGCGGGTGGTGTCGGAGGTGGCTTGGGTGAAGCTGTCGAAGATGTTTTCGAGCTTTTCAGGCGGGATGCCGATACCGGTATCTTCTACACGAAAGTCGATGGTGACGCGGTGGGCCTCGCGCTGGGAAATGGCCGCCGAAATGGTCACTTTGCCGCTTTCAGTGAATTTTACGGCATTGCTGACAAGGTTGGTAAGGATCTGCCCCAGCCGGGTAGGGTCGCCTACGACCGTTATGTTAACATCATTACTGACTTTCAGTTTCAGCATAATGCCTTTCTCATTGGCCTTTTGCAGCACACCCGAGCGAATGTTTTCAAGCAGTGAAAGTACATTGAAATCGACTTCCTCAAATTCGATCTTGCCTGCTTCGATCTTGCTGAAATCCAGGATATCATTGATTAATATCAGAAGATTTTCAGCAGAAAATTTAAGGATACTGAGATACTCCATCTGCTCCGGTTTCGGATTCTGCTGTAACAGCAAATGGGTGAACCCGATCACTGCGTTCATAGGTGTCCGTATCTCGTGGCTCATCGTGGAAAGAAACTGTGATTTGGCAATGGCAGCCATTTCGGCCTGTTCCTTGGCCTTGATAAGTTCCTGCTCCGTTTTCTTCTGCTCATCGATGTCCATGATCGCCCCATACAGCTTTGTCACCTTACCGGTGGCATCGAGAAATGGCTTCCCGATCGCATGGATGAATTTCACGTGGCCGTCGGGCAGCACAATGCGCAGGTCGAAACTGGCTGGCGTCAGGTCGTTGAGCGCGTCGCGGATATGTGATTTGTAGAGGGGCAGGTCATCGGGGTGGATCATACTCGAAAACAGCTCTGTTTCGGGCCCTGCGCTGCCTGGTTCGAGGCCGAAAATCCGGAATGCCTCGTCGGACCAATAATTTTGACCGGTAACCAGGTCGGATTCCCAACTTCCGCTGTGTGTAAGCTGCTGCGATTCGGACAGCATAGCTTCGTTGCGACGGATCAGTTCCTCGGCGCGTTTCCGGTGGGTAATGTCGTGCCACACAACGAGTAACACCTTTTTATTGCTGATCAGCACAGGATTAAGCGTCACTTCCACGGGAAACTCCTCGCCGTCCATTCGCCGGTGGATCCATTCAAAACGGTTGTAGCCGTTTTCGTAGGCGAGCCGGTCCATTTCCACGGATTTCTCTGATGAGCGCCGTCCGTCGGGCTGGAACTCCGGTGAAAACCTTGCCGGGTGGATGGATAACAGCTCGCTTTTGTTCCTGCATTTCAGCATCTTAACGGCCGCCTCGTTGCAATCCATAATCCCGGTTTCGTCCAGCAGCAAATGCGCGTCGGTGGAGTACTGGAAGATCACGCTCAGCTTTTCTTCGACAAGTTTGCGCTGCGTAAGGTCCTGCAATACGCCATCCAGTTTGCCGGGTTGTTCTTTCTGCATGACATTATCGTGGATGTCGGAAACGGACCCTACCATTCGCTCGGGCTTGCCATTTTCAAACCGCACATTCCCCCTGCATTCGAAGTAGCGGTAGCCGTTGTTTTTGGTTTTAAGCCTCACATGTACGAGGTAGGGAATGTTGTTTTCGAGCTGCTCGCGTATCGCTTCGGCTACGATGTGTTTATCATCGGGATGAACCAGTTTTTCGGTAAATGATTCATAACCAGGTATTATTTCTCCGGGTTGGTAGCCGAGCAGTTCGAAAAAGCGGTCCGACCAGACCTGTCTGTCCGTTGCAAAATCCCAGTCCCATATCCCGGCATTGATCCCGGAAATGACCATATCGAGCGATTCGGCGGAGAACTTGGACGGCATGTTGGATATATAGAATTAATTCGTATAAAATTAAAACAATTTCCGAATCTCAAAACCCTCAAAAGAACTTTGCCTACTCGTTTCGAAAATCCTTTATACCGAAAACTTATCAAGAGGTAATGCGGGAAATAACAAATCCCAATTCGCCGCCTCTGTGATTTCACTTTTTAACCCCCAAAAATCCAATCAGCATTGTTATTTTGCCGTTGTAGGCGTAAATTGGTGGGGATTGAAATGGCGAACACCTCTATATGAACGCAGAAATGGATGCGTTGCGAAAACGCATTGACGAGCTTGAAGCGGAATTGGACAAGGCCCGGCTGGGGCAGACCGGCGGAGGCGACACACTCGCATACATACAGGAGATGGAAGACCGCTTCCGCGCCATTGCCGACACCGCGCCGGTGCTGATCTGGCTATCCGGCCCCGATAAGCTCTGCTATTTCTTCAACAAAGGCTGGCTCGATTTTACAGGGCGCAGCATGGAACAGGAACTCGGAAATGGCTGGGCCGAAGGCGTCCATCCCGATGATTTTGAAAGGTGCCTCGCCATTTATACTTCGCATTTTGATGAAAGAAAGCCGTTTAGTATGGATTACCGTCTGCGCAGGCACGACGGCCAGTACCGCTGGATAGCCGATAAAGGCGTGCCCCGTTATACGTCGGCCGGCACGTTTATCGGCTACGTCGGCGGCTGCATGGATATTCATGACCAGATCACATTCTCGGAGCAAATGGAAACGCAGGTCGAGGAACGGACGCGGCAATTGAAACACTCCGAGCAGTTTCTGCAATCGATGCTCAATACGGCTGGAAACAGCATTTCCTCTTATGAGCCTATGCGGAATCCCGCGGGTAAGATTATGGACTTTCGCATTGTTTATTCCAATGAAAATTCATTCGGACACCGGACAACCAACGAAGGGAGCGTGGCGGGAAAAACCTGCCGGGAGGCTTACCCAGGCATTTTCAGAAATGGTGTATTCGAAAAACTGGTGAAATGCGTGGAAACCGGGCATCCGGATAACTATCAGATCGACGTCCGGCGTGACGGCGAGATCGTATGGTATGATGCTTCCATTGAAAAACTGGGAGATAGCGTTACAGTAACGGCCAGGAATATCTCGGAAGAGCTCAAATCCGACCTTAGACTGAAAGACCTGAACCGGCAGCTGAAAATTCAGAACTCCATTTTTAAACATTCTGAGGAAAATGCGCACATCGGCAGCTACGCATTGAACCTGGCCACCAACGAACTCGAATGTTCCGATAATCTTTACAGGCTGATCGGTCACCAACCGCAGGAATTCACCCCGTCGTTTGAGCAGTTTCTGTCGTTCCTCCACCCCGGTGACCGCCACCAGGCGATCCGCGACGGTATCCGGGCGTATGAAACGAAGGCGATCATCCAGAATACCTACCGGGTTATTGCCAAAAATGGCGATATCAAACATTTCCGGCTGAGCGGCAACTTCATCCGGGAAGGGGAGAACCATCTCATGATCGGGGCTTTGCAGGATGTGACCAAGGACATCGAACTGAGCGATGCTTTGCATAAAAAGAACATGGAACTGCGCCGGAACAATGAGGAACTGGCGTCGTTCAGCTATGTGGCCTCGCACGATTTACAGGAGCCGCTGCGGAAGATCCGTGCATTCAGCAGCAGGATCATGGAGAAAGAATCATACCGTTTTACCGAAAATACGAAGGATTACTTCGCGCGCATTATCGCGGCGTCGGTGCGGATGCAGAAACTGATCGAGGCGTTGCTGAGTTATTCGGGGACGAGCGGAGTCAATTTCAAGTTCGTGGAGGTAGATCTGAACGCGATTCTGGACGAGGTGAAAAGCGATCTGGAAGAACTGATCACGGGAAAAGGCGCGTTGGTAACCGTACAGCAGCTTCCGGTGCTTCCGGTAATCCCGGTGCAGTTTCACCAACTTATGCAAAACCTTATCGGCAACGGTATCAAGTACAGCAGTCCCGACCGGAAGCCCATTGTGCACGTCACCCACGAGATCACGCAGGATGCGGACGGGCAGGGCCCCTTTTGCCGGATCAGCGTGGCCGACAATGGCATAGGGTTCGACCAGCGTTACGAGAACCGCATATTTGACCTATTCCAAAGGCTGCACGGCAAAAATGAATATGAAGGGACGGGGATCGGACTCGCTATCTGCAAAAAAATCGCCCAGAATCACCATGGCTACATTACCGCCGAGGGAACACCCGGCGTAGGCTCCGTCTTTCACGTCTACATCCCTACGAGCATTTCCCAACATTAATTTTCTCAAAGAAACCCTTGCGTTTTAATTTTCAATAAGTTTACTTTGTCTATCATATTTATAGACTATATAAAGTGACTTTGCCTGATTAACCACCAGTCCGGCAAAAACATTTGTCCAAAATTCGTATCGTACCTATGAAAGCGAAAGATGTACTTCTTATCCAGTCCCCGGCTCCCGGAGCGTCGGCTCCCGGAGCGCCGGCTCTCGGACGGATGGTGGTTTCTAATTGTCCCCGTTTCACAGCCATGTGCTGTCCCTGTTGTTGACTCCCTGACGATATTCTGAATATCCAGTAACTCCGCTGATCGGCATATGAGGCGTATGCAGATCAGGAAACTTCCCGCATATCCGTATCAATCAGGCATGGCCTGTTGTGGTTACGTATATGCATGAAGGTAAGCCCTCTTGTGCCTCGAGTATCCATTTTATTTCACCACAAATAATGAACAAACATCTATTCCGCCTGTTCTTGCTGACGGGCTTGGTATTTACAGGTTTTTACCGTGCCGCGGCGCAGGACGCCATCACAGGCGTGGTAAAAGACGAATCGGGGCAGGGGTTGCCCGGCGCGACGGTAGTCGAGAAAGGCTCCGCCAAATATGCGCTTACGGACATTGACGGTAAGTTCAGTATACCACCGGCTAAGGAGTTTCCTTTTACATTGCAAATCAGCATTACCGGTTTCCAGCAACAGGAAATCGAGATTTATGAACAGCCTACCGAAGCGGTGGAAATCGTTCTGAAAACCGCTAACCTGCTCGACGAGGTCGTGGTAGTAGGGTATGGCGAGCAAAAACGGAAGGATATCACCGGCTCAGTGGCCTCCGTGCCGATTGAAATCAAAAGCCAGCCTGTTGCATCCGTGGAGCGCCTTTTGCAAGGTTCCGTCGCGGGGGCGGTGGTGACGCAGACGTCCGGGCAGCCGGGCGGGGGCGTAAGCGTGCAGATACGCGGGAATAACTCCATTACCGCGGGCAGCGATCCGTTGTACGTGATCGATGGTTTCCCGGTGAACAACGACTACGGCGTAACCGATGCCGGTGTGACCGACGGATCGAAAATCAACCCGTTATCATCCATTAATACAGCCGATATTGAGAATATAGATGTATTGAAAGATGCTTCTGCCACAGCGATTTACGGCTCGCGCGGCGCCAATGGTGTGGTGATTATCACGACCAAAAGCGGAAGTAAAAACAAATCGTCCATTAACTACGACGCATACTACGGCTCGCAGAAAGTACTCCGCACATTGCCTTTGCTGAATGCGGCCCAATGGTGGCAGTTGAGGAAAGATGCGGCCGCCAACTCCGGCAAAACCGCTTCCATTCCAAATATTTCGGGTTATTCGCTGGATACCACAGGCGCCGGTACCAATTGGCAGGACGCCGCATTCCGCAGCGCATCCATCCAGAGCCATAACCTGTCCATTCTTTCAGGGTCCGACAAAACGAAGCTTGCGATTTCAGGTAACTATTTCAAACAGAATGGTATCCTGCAAAATACCGATTTCCGCCGCTTCTCTGCGCGGATCAACCTCGACCATCAGTACAATGACCGTTTCCGGATTTTTACCAGCCTGAATGCCAGCAATACCAAAGCCAACGTCGCCCCGAATGCGATCGTGGGTAACCTTCTGCTGACGCCGCCCGCGCTGCCTGTTTACCAGGATAACGGCACATTTGTCGTCAACAGCCCATTCGAATCGGCATTACAAAACCCGATTAACTCCTTGTACAATCAGCTGAACGAAACCATTACCAACCGTTTCCTGGGTAATGTTTCGGGAGAATACACGATTGCGGATGGTTTGAAAGCCAAGGTCCTCATTGGTGCCGACGTGGTGGGCAACAAGCAGAACCGTTACCTCCCAAGCAACACGGCGGAAGGCCAGGCATTGAGCGGCGACGCGATCGTAGGTTCGATTTTTACTACTAACTGGCTGAATGAGAACACGATCAGCTACGATAAGGAATTCAATGAAAAGAATAAAATCAATGCGGTAGCCGGCTTTACGGCGCAGGTATCGCAAAGCAAAGGCGCCATTGCAGAAGCAGCGGGTTTTGCAACGGATGCATTTGAATACAATAACCTGGCAACCGGTATCACGAACATTGCGCCGCGGTCGCTGGCCAGCAAATGGTCGCTGGCTTCCTATTTGGGCCGTATCAACTACATTTTCGATGAGCGTTACCTGTTCACATTCACACTGCGGGCGGATGGTTCGTCGAAATTCGGTAGCGGCAACAAATGGGGCTATTTTCCATCGGCGGCGATCGGCTGGAATATCAATGAGGAAAAATTCTTCCAGCGTTTCAAAAAGATCAGTTTGCTGAAACTGAGGCTGAGCGCCGGACAGACGGGTAACCAGAACATCCCTTCCTACCAGTCGCTGTCGCAGCTGAGCTATTTCCGCTACAATTTCTCCAACACAACCGTTTCCGGGTTCGCGCCGAATACCGTTCCTAACCCGAACCTCGGCTGGGAGAAAACGTTCCAGGTCGATGCAGGTGTGGATATTGGTTTATTCAAAAACCGCATTAACATTATTGCCGACTACTATTACAAGAAGACGACTGATCTGCTTCTTACCCGCACAGTACCAGGTACTTCCGGTTTGTCGGATTTCTATAACGGACAGGCTTCGGTGGTGTACCAGAACATCGGTGCGGTTTCCAACCAGGGTATCGAATTGTATATCAATTCAAGAAACCTGGAAGGCGCTTTCAAATGGAACACGATCTTTATTGTTTCTAAAAATACCAATAAAATCCTGAGCCTGGGCGACGGTGTGGACCAGATCATCCCGGTGATTTCGGCGCCTTCGATTGCGAAAGTAGGCTATCCGCTGGGCTCATTTATCGTGTACCAAACCGACGGGATCATCCAGGAAGGCGATGCACCATTGACCCCGCAGCAAAACAAAAGTGCGGGCGGTCAGAAGTATAAGGATATCAACGGCGATGGCGTGATTACGCAGGCCGGCGACCGTGTAGTGATCAAAAACCAGCCGGCGCTGACAGGCGGTATCACCAACACATTCAGCTACAAAGGTTTTGACCTCACCGTTTTCTTCCAGGCATCGCTGGGCGGCAAGCTCTACAACGCCAACCGCGCGAACCTTGAATTGGGAACCGGTTATACCAATGGTTCTGACGTGCTGCTCAACCGCTGGACGCCTTCCAACACCAATACCGACGTAAAAGCGGCTTACCAGGACCCCGCGATCACGATTTCCGACCGGTTCATCGAGAGTGCGACTTACTACCGTTTGAAAAACCTGTCGTTTGGCTACACATTCCCGAAAGAGCTGCTTTCAAAGCTGCATATCGAGAACCTGCGCTTGTATGTATCGGCTCAAAACCCGAAAACGTGGACGAAATACACCGGCTTCGATCCCGAAGTGAGCTTGAACGGCCAGTCGCTGATCAACAAGGGCGTCGACCAGGGCGTGTATCCTAACAACAAATCCTACCAGGTGGGTCTGTCCCTCACTTTTTGATAACCACCATTCCAAAATCGATTGAAATGAAAGCATTTAAATATATCCTGTTGGGTTTCACGGCATTTGCTTCGCTGTCGTGCGAGGAATTCCTGAAAGAAGAGCCCGAAGCATTTTTGTCGGAAGATCAATATTACAAAACACAGGCCGATGCCGTTAATGCAGTCAACGCCGTGTATTTCTTCCTGAATTCGGGGGGATCGTCGATCCAGACGCCTTACAATACGCTTTTCAACACCGGTATGAACATGGCCGGCGACGACGAGGATCCGGGGCCGGGCGCTACCAACCCCGACGTTCGTTCGCTGTCGGTACTGGCGCATTCATCGACCAACCTGCGTATTTATGAACTCTGGCAGCAGCATTATGCTGCGATCAAAAAGGCCAATGTGGTGCTGGAAAAAGTGCCGGCGATCGCGTTCGATGAGGCATTAAAGGCCCGTTTGCTGGGAGAGACCAAGTTCCTGCGTGCATTGTATTATTTCAACCTCGTGCGCTTGTACGGCGACATTCCGCTGATCCTTGAATATCAGAAATATGTGAATGCAGCGGATTACGCCATTGCGAAATCCCCTTCCGCAGACATTTACGCGCAGATCGAGAAAGACCTCACCGAGGCCGCAGCGGTGCTTCCCGCCACGTATGCGTCGCCCAACGTAGGGCGCGCGACCGCGGGAGCAGCCAAGGCATTGCTCGCGAAAGTGTACCTCACCCAGGCTTCGATACCGTTGAAAGTGAGTGCAAAATACCAGGCGGCCGTGACCAAAGCGGAAGAGGCGCTTTCGGCAGTGGATGGCGGAACAGGAACTTACGGGTACGACCTTGTGAGCAATTATGCGGAAGTATTCCTGCCTGCATTCAAAAACAATAAGGAGCATATCTTTTCGGCGCAGTTCAAGTCCAACTCCCTTGCACAGGGCAACAACGAATGGCCCCGCTCGATCCTCTCGGGTGTGCCCGGTTTGAATGGCAACTATGCGCATATGGTGCGGTTTTACACGGAAGGCGACGACAAGTTTTTCAGCATTTATAAATTGTTCAAAAAGGGTGATAAACGTCGCGACGTCACGTTCGTAAGAAACTTCACCAGCCCGTCGAATGGCCGCAAGTACGCGCTTCCTATTGCCAACACGGCCGTACCAAACGATTCTACGCCTTTCTGGAACAAATGGGCCGATCCGGCATCGACGGCGGTGACCAACCAATCGGCTGCCAATGTGCCCATTATCCGCTATGCCGAACTGCTGCTGATCCACGCCGAAGCTGAAAACGAAGCGAACGGACCGACACAAAAAGCATACAAATCCTTGAACAGGGTCCGTAAACGGGCCGGATTGCCTGACCTGACCACCGGCCTGACCAAAGACCAGTTTCGCGACTCGGTATATCTCGACCGCCGTTTGGAGCTGACCTACGAATACCAGCGCTGGTTTGACCTGATCCGCCAACGCGACGCGGCTTATAACAGCACGTTTGTCGTGAATCAGAAGAAAGTAGGCAAAACCAATGCAGCGCCCAAACATATCTACTACCCGATCCCGCAATCGGAAATCGACAACAATGCTTTGCTGAAACAAAACCCGCTTTGGGAGTAGAACCGAGTTTTTGTAATCTGTTGGAAATGAATATTGAATGAATAAAAAAGCTTCCTTTTGGATAGGCATTACATGGGCGCTGTCGGTTACCGCGGCAGCGCCCGTGCTTGCGCAACAAGCGTCCGAAAAACCCAACATTGTGTTGATACTGGCCGACGACCTGGGTTTTTCGGACCTGGGAAGCTTCGGCTCCGAGATACACACGCCAAACCTTGACCGACTGGCGCAGGAAGGGCTGCGCATTACCCAGTTTTACAACAGCGGCCGCTGCTGCCCCTCGCGCGCGGCGTTACTCACGGGCCTGTACCCGCATCAGGCGGGCGTGGGCGACATGGTGCAGGACAAGGGTACGCCGGCGTACCAGGGGTATTTGAGTAAAAACAGCGTTACCATAGCCCAATTGCTCAAAACGGCTGGCTATAATACCATCGTGTCGGGTAAATGGCACGTCGGGCTGGTACCGTCGGCCTGGGCGGTGAACCGCGGGTTCGACCAGTCGTTCACGATGCAGAACAACGGGAGCAGCTACTTCAACTCCGAGCCGCTTTATAATGATGGAAGGAAGGTAACCTTCCAGTTGAATGGCCGCGAAATACAGCGCTACGACACTTCACGCTATCTCACACAAGCTATTACGGATTTTGCAATCCAGTCGATCGACCGTATTAAGGACCAGCAAAATCCATTCTTTTTATACCTCGCTTACAATGCTCCGCACTGGCCGATCCAGGCATTGCCGGAAGACATTGCGCGCTATAAAGGCAAGTACCTGCAAGGCTGGGATGCATTGCGAGAGGCCCGCTACCGGAAGCTCGTTTCTTTGGGTATTATTCCAAAAGAGTGGAAACTCTCGCCGCGCTACGAAAAGGCGCCTGAATTGAATGCATTGTCCGCATCGGAAAAGGACCAATGGGATACCCGCATGGCCATTTACGCTGCCATGATCGACCGGATGGACCAATGCATCGGGCAGGTGCTCGACAAGCTGAAATCGACCGGACGTGACCGGAATACGCTGGTAATTTTCGTGTCGGACAATGGCGGAAGCGGCGACACGGTCCGCGAGTGGGATTATGTGACGCAGAAAACTGGCGAGCCGGGCTCCGTTCACTCCATCGACAGCTACGATCCGCCCTGGGGCAATGCGAGCAACACACCTTTCAAGCTTTTCAAGAAAAATACCCATGAAGGCGGCATCGCCTCGCCCTTTATCGCCTGGTATCCGGGGAAAATAGCGGCTAATGCAATCAGTAACCAGGTTAGCCACATTACCGACATTATGCCCACGCTACTCAATGTGGCGGGTGTTGTTTATCCTGAAAATTTTGGAAATGAAGTGCTTATCCCGCTTGCAGGAACTTCGCTGACAGGGCTTTTTAAAGACCCGAAAAACATCCAAAACCGGACGATTTTCTGGGAGCACGAAGGTAGCCGCGCCATGCGAAAGGCCGATTGGAAGCTCGTCGCTGAAATCGGGCAGCCATGGGAATTATACGACCTCAAAACCGATCGCAGCGAAAATCATAACCTCGCCGGCCGCTATCCGGTGAAGGTGAAGGAACTGGAAAAAGAATACCTCGAATGGGCCGCCAAAGTGGGCGTGGTGGATTGGAATACGATCAAATAGGAATTGGATATTGATTTAAAATACATTCAAAAACAGTCTGTTATGGGAAAGATTTATCGTCCATGGAATAAAATGGCACTCGGGGCGCTGGCAATGCTGGCCGCCGGTGGTGTAAATGCACAATATGCGCCGACGCCCGCCTATCAGGGAAAAATCGGTAAAACGGTGGCCGAAACGCAGCAATCCTGGCCGGAGAAGAAGAAGGCCGCGAAAGGCTCGCCGAATGTGGTGTGGATTCTGCTGGACGACATTGGTTACGGTGCTATCAGCACTTTTGGAGGCCTCATCAACACGCCTACGCTGGATAGTCTGGCCAACAATGGGTTGCGTTATACCAACTTCCACACTACGGCCATTTGCGCACCTACGCGGGCGTCGCTGCTCACGGGTCGCAACTCGCATTCGGCCCACATGGGACTTTTCCCCGAAACCGCCATTGGTACACCAGGCTACGACGCACTCATTCCGTTTGAAAAAGGAACCATTGCCGAAATCCTGAAAGACAATGGATATAACACCTTTGCATTGGGCAAATGGCACATTACGCCCCTAGCCGATCTCACGCCCGCCGGGCCGTTCAACCGCTGGCCAACGGGTCGCGGATTTGAACAATTCTACGGTTTTCCATCGAGAGGAAGTATCGACCAATGGCATCCCGAACTCTGGGAAGGAACGCATCGCGAACCCGACCGTCAGGATGGAAAACATTTTAACGAGCTGATCGCCGACCGTGCTATCAGTTATCTGGCGAGCCAGAAATCGGGTAATCCCGACAAGCCGTTTTTCCTCTACGTGGCAACCGGTGCCGGTCATGCGCCGCATCAGGTGGCTAAGCAATGGTCGGACAAATACAAAGGCAAATTCGATGCGGGCTGGGATGCTTACCGCGAGCAGGTTCTGGCCAATCAGATCAGGTTGGGCGTCGTTCCGAAGACGGCCAAAGTCCCGCCGCGCAACCCGGGTGTGAAGGAATGGAACGCGCTGGGTGCCGAGGAGAAAAAGCTTTATGCGCGGTTTATGGAAACCTATGCAGGCTTTCTGGAATATACCGATTATGAAATCGGAAGGGTGATCAACCACATCCGCGAGTCGGGCGAGCTCGATAATACCGTTGTGATCGTGTCGGTGGGAGACAATGGCGCGAGCAAGGAAGGGACGTTTGTTGGAACCGTCAACAATTTCGGTACCGGCATTTCGGAGGAGGAGCGTTTGAAAAAGAACATCGAGCAGATCGACCTGATCGGCACCGAGTTTTCGAAGGTGAATTACCCGCTGGGCTGGGCGGCGGCTACCAATGTGCCGTTCCGCCATTGGAAGCAGGACGCTAACTCGGAAGGCGGCACGCACAACCCGCTCATTGTGTTTTATCCCAAAGGAATTAAAGAGAAAGGCGGCATCCGCAACCAGTACGGCCATGTTTCCGACATTTTGCCTACCACACTTGAATTGCTGAACATCAAAGCGCCGGTCGTTTTGAACGGTATCAAACAGGATCCGATTGAAGGCACGAGCCTCGCATACAGCCTGAACGACGCCGGTGCGAAAAACCGCCATACGATTCAGTATTACGAGATCCGTGGTTCCCGATCGATTTATAAAGATGGCTGGAAGGCCGGTTCCCTGCACGTGAAAGGGCAGGATTTTGAGAAAGATCAATGGGAGCTTTATAATCTGAACGAGGATTTCAACGAAACAAAAGATCTCGCAGCGTCGAACCCGGCCAAGTTGAAAGAACTGAAAGCATTGTTTGATAGCGAGGCTTTGAAATACAATGTGTATCCGTTGAAGGATGGTACTGAGCCATTTACCTTGCCGACGGCCTATAACAATGTCGATAAAGTGGTGCTTTACCCGGGTCAATCGACGATCATCGACGTGGCGAGCCCGTTTGCATTGAAACGTTCGTTTTCAATTGTTGCCGAGGCCGATTTGTCGGGTGTCGGAACGGAAGGCGTGCTGCTATCGAGAGGCGGCGCGGCAGGTGGGTTGAGCTTTTTTGTCCAGAACCAGAAGTTGCAGTT
>CBIHPQ010000064.1:0-20883 GCA_966211825.1 uncultured Dyadobacter sp.
GTAAGCCCAAACCGCGGCTACCTCTCGTGTACGCCTCTGCGTCTGCATTTCGGGCTCGGTGACGCTGTCGCGGTCGATACTGTCAAAATCCTCTGGCCGGATGGTACCGCCCAGATTCTAGAAAATGTGAAAGGTAACCAGCTACAGACGGTAGAAAAAAGCGGCAAAAAGTCAGACAAACCGGAGCGTATTTCAAATGCATTGTTTCAAAAGCAGGCGCCTGCGATCGCTTACCAGCACGAGGGTTTCAGCGAGAACGATTTCAAACGCCAGCCGCTGATGCTTTCGATGTACTCGCAAACGGGCCCGGTGGTGGCGAAGGGCGATGTGAACAAGGACGGCCTGGACGATATTTTCGTGAGTGGCGACCAGAATAAGCAGGCCAAAATATGGTTACAGCAAAAAGACGGCGCTTTTCGCGAAATGCCCGGTTTTGCGATCGGCGATGAAAATACTTCTGCCATCTCGGCTGCCGTGTTTTTTGATGCCAATGGCGATGGTTTCGACGACCTGTACATTGCCAAAGGCGGCTATTCGCTTTTTGAGCCTAATACCGTTTCGTTGCAGGACGAAGTGTACCTGAGCGACGGTAAGGGCGGTTTGAGCCTGTCGGTACTCTCAGTGCCGAATATGAAGGCGAGCAGCAAATCGTGCGCGCGGCCTTTTGATTTCGACAGGGACGGCGACCTCGACTTGTTTGTAGGTGGCCGCATTATCCCCGGCCGCTATCCCGAAGCGCCGGCATCGTTCCTGCTTGTAAACGATGGAAAAGGCCGTTTCGAAGCCCGTGAATCACCTTTTTTCAAAATAGGCATGGTGACCGACGCGCAATGGGGCGATCTGAATGGCGACGGTAAAATCGAACTGGTGCTAGCAGGCGAAATGATGCCTGTGAAGGTTTTTACCTACAATGGAAAAGATTTTGAAGACAAAACAGCCGATTTCTTCCAAAGCGAAGAGAGCGGTTTTTGGAATACCATTAAAATAGAAGACCTGGATGGCGACGGAAAGCCCGACATCCTCGCCGGTAACCTGGGCCGTAATTCGCAGATCAATGCGTCGGAAAAAGAACCTGCCGAACTGTATTTCGCCGATTTTGACAAGAATGGCTCGATCGATCCATTCTTCAACTTTTACGTGCAGGGCAAATCATACCCGTTCGTAAGCCGCGACGAACTGAACGACCAGATCTACCCGATGCGCAAGAAGTTCTCCTTCTACCGAGATTATGCCAATGCAACAATGGCAGACGTAATCCCGCCTGCCGAACTCGGTAAGGCCGGAAAACTGGAAGCGCGCGAGCTCCGTACCGTTTGCTTTATGAACCGCAATGGAAAATTTGAGAAGATTGCCATGCCCGCTCGCGCGCAGTTCGGGCCCGTATCCGTGATCCTGGCCGGCGATTATAACCACGACGGACAGAAAGATCTGCTGTTGTTAGGCAACAAAACGGATAACCGCCTCAAACTGGGCAGTATGGATGCCAACTACGGCGACCTGTTCGCGGGGGACGGCAAGGGTGGTTTCCGTTTCGTGGAGCAGCCCGATGCCGGTTTGTCGGTGATCGGGGATGTGAAATCGGCCGTGCAGGTCAATATTGGTAACCAATCGTTTGTAGTCATTGGCGCATTCAATGAGCCATTGCAGTTTTATAAAAATTCCAGAAAGTAATGCGCCGTAGCCTTCTCTTCCTTTTAATTATTTCACATTCTGTTTTTGCCAAACCTGCCAAAGAGGAACTGCGCAAGCATTTGCAGCCAGCCGTTTTTTCGGTTACGATGGTGATGATCCACGACGTGGTAAATCCGCCGGCAGCGAGCAGGTTCTATACTTATTGCCTCCTGGGTGCGCACGAGATCGTAGCGCGCAACAACAAGGATATCGTCGCTCCGACCGCATTTACGAAGAGTATTACGCCCATTACGATCGAGGCGAAGGGCTACGATTACCAGATCGCGGCATTGTATTGCATTCTTGAAACGGGGCGGCTTATTATCCCCTCGGGTTATATGCTGGAAGAAGACCAGAAGAAACTGATCATCGCATTGTTGCGGGAAGGGCATTCGCAGGTCGCCATCGACAAATCGATCGCCGTGGCGCAGGATGTGGCGAAGAAAATTGCCGCCGACGCGTCTACCGATGGTTATCTCAAACTGAGTACCCGCCTCCGGTACCGTCCGAAAAAGGGTGATGCCTACTGGTACCCGACCCCGCCGGGCTATATCGAAGGGGTGGAGCCACATTGGAAAACGATCAGGCCCGTGCTGATCGATTCTTGCAACCAGTTTGTGCCGAAACCGCCGGTGGAATTCAGCAAGGACAGTACAAGCGCTTTTTACAAAATGGCAAAAGAGGTTCACAATGTGGGCAAAAGCCTGACGGAGCAGCAACGCTTTATCGCTTCCTACTGGGATTGCAACCCGTTCGCGATCAACACTTCGGGACATATGAATATCGGTTTCAAGAAAATCAGTCCGGGCGGGCATTGGATGAACATTACAGGTATTGCCACCACCAAAGCCAGTCTGGACCTCGACAAGGGCATTATGGTGCATTCGCTCGTCGCCGCTACGCTCATGGACGCATTCATCAGTTGCTGGGACGAGAAGTATCGGAGCAGCCGCGTACGGCCCGAAACGGTTATCAACCGGATGATCGATCCGCAATGGCAGCCGTTGTTGCAAACCCCGCCCTTCCCCGAGTACACGAGCGGGCACAGCGTTATTTCGACGGCAGTCGCAGAAACACTAACCTTTCTGCTAGGCGACCATTTCGCCTTCCGCGACGATACGGAAGTGATATTCGATCTGCCGACGAGGGATTTTAAATCGTTCCGGCAGGCCTCTGAGGAAGCGGCGATTTCGAGGCTTTACGGCGGGATCCATTACCGCGACGCCATCGAAAACGGCCAGGCGCAGGGTAGGGCATTAGGTATTTTTATTATTGAAAAACTGAAAAAAGCGGGTGTTAAAGCCGCAATCTGACAATTTCTGAAAGCCCGAAAGCTTAATATGGTTCGAAAATAGTAGTTTTGGGTTCTCAAAAATCGCCGCGTTCCGCAGATAATGATCAGATCGTTTGCCGCTTTCTTACTGGTTTTGGGTATGCTGGGTCACAAAACCCGCGCCCAGGAAGCTTCCGTCACCGAATGGAAGAAAGACCGCGAAGAGGTGATCGGGGAAGCCTCAAAGGCTGACAAAGTCGTTAAAAATACGGACGAACCCATTCTGCCGCGGTGGAGCGTAGGTCTTAATGGGGGGTATTCCTATCGGTTGTTCCGTGCAGGAATGGTAACGAGCCATGATGAGCAGGAATATCTGAAAGACCTCAAATCCGGCATTGCATTCGGCGGCGACGTTGCCTATTTTCCCTGGAAGCACGTGGGTTTCGGCCTGCGTTACGAAATGTACAAAGGCAGCGCCAGGCTGGACAGCTCGCAAAGCGAAAAGGTGACGATCCAGCACCTGAGCGGCGCATTCATTTACCGCTCCTTTCTGAAAAATGGCAAAACGGCCATTCTCACCTCATTACTACTCGGCTACCAGCCCTACGAAAACAAAAGTGCCGTAGGGAAGCAGCAATTCACATTTTCAGGCAAAACGATGAACTGGGGCGTCAGCGTAGGTGTCGAGCAGCCGATCAGCCCCAAATTCGCCATCAACCTCACCGGCACTGCCATGATGGGCGCCATCTACCGCCTCCGGCGCAAAACCGAATTCAGTACAGAGACTTTGCATTTGTCAAAAGACGACAGCATTGATCTATCGCGCTTCTCGGTCACGCTTGGGTTTCGGTTTTTATAAGAACCTCTTTGCTAACTCATATGCTGCGCAGGATAATTTCTATGCAACAACTGCAAGACGGTACATTTCATCGTATTCTAATGTGGGGCAATAGCATTCGAATTGAGATAACGATACTTCACACCGACCGAAAAGGACAAATTGGTCATCTGAAAGCTGTGATGTGCCCTTGGAATTACCCAAAGCAGGACAATACAGGATACGTAATATTTCATTTATCATTAACTAAGGGAAAAATTGCACTAAACAGTCTTCTCAATATATCCCTTTGCTCATAAAGCTTGAACTTTAATCCTTTCACCATGAAATTGAAACAATTCTGCATTTGCGCTGTTCTGGCAGCATTTGCAGTGGTAGTCAGTGCACATTTGTCGATCGCGCAATCCTCTAAAAAAGACAAGAAAGCTCCGCTGGTCGTTTTCGTCACGGGCGATCATGAATACAGTGGCGAAGAAACGCTCCCGATCGTCGCCGCCGAGCTGGAAAAGAACTACGGAATGCGCACAATTGTCCTGAAAGCAAACCCCGACCATAACAGCGAAAAGAATATCCCCGGCCTCGAAGCATTGAAGGATGCCGATCTGGCGGTGTTTTACCTGCGCTGGCGCCAGCTCCCGCCCGATCAGCTCGCGCATATCGAAGCCTATCTGAAAACGGGCAAACCGGTAATGGGCTTCCGCACAACCACCCATGCATTCAATTTTCCCAAAGGACATGAAAGCGAGAAATGGAACGCTTTCGGCGAATTTGCGCTGAATGCACCTCCGGGATGGGGTGGAGCAGCGAAGCACACGCATTACGGGCATAACAGCAGTACCGATGTGACCGTCATCCCCGAGCAAGCCAAAAATCCGATCCTGACCGGCGTAAAAGGTCCGTTCCATGCGCGCTCTTGGCTATACCGCGTGCTGCCCGACTATCCTACCAAAGGCTCCACCTGGCTGCTGATGGGCAAATCCGTGAATCCCGATAAGGAAGCGATCGAAAACCCGGTTGCCTGGACAGGCACCAACTCGTTCGGCGGAAAGGTGTTCATGACCACCCTGGGGCATCCTGAGGATTTCAGACTGGAACCGTTTCAGCGCCTGGTGGTCAATGCGATCCATGACGAGCTGGGATTGAAAGTCCCGAAAGAATGGAAGGGGAAAATGGATATTCAGGTGCCTTACCGCGAGGCCAAATAACTTTCACATAACGCTACCTAACACCCAACCTAAAATCTTTTCAAATGTCTAAACCCAAAAAAATCAGCGTTTATTCATCGCTTATTGCATTTGGACTGGCAGTCATTGCATTCAGCGCGTTCCGGTTGAACCAGCCTGTGCCGGTCAAGATCGGCAAGGGGACGCACATTTCCCTGATCGGCAATAACCTCGGTTCCCGGATGATGAATTATGACAATTTCGAAACGGAATTGCATATGCGTTACCCCGACGACAACCTTGTCATCCGCAATATGTGCGACGGCGGTGATACGCCCGGCTTCCGCCCGCACGCGAGCCGCAATACACCTTGGGCATTTCCAGGCGCCGAAAAGTTCCAGACCGAGCTTGCCAATCCGTCCCAAAGCGAAGGCCATCTCGAAACGCCGGATCAATGGCTCACCCGTTTAAAGACAGACGTGATCGTTTCGTTTTTTGGGTATAATGAGTCATTTGAAGGAAAAGCGGGCCTGACCAACTACAAAGCGGAGCTCGATGCCTTCATCAAATGGACATTACAGCAGAAATACAACGGCACTTCGGCACCCCAGCTGGTGATCGTTTCGCCCATTGCTTTTGAAGACCTTTCTGCTACGTATGACCTGCCGAACGGCAAGAAAGAGAATGAAAATCTCTTGTTGTATACCAAAGCAATGAAAGAGGTTGCGGATCAGAATAAAGTACTTTTTGTGGATGCATTCGCCCCTTCTCAAAAGTGGTATGCCGAATCCAAAGAGGCGCTGACGATCGACGGTTCGCAGCTGAACGCGGAAGGTTATAAGAAACTGGGCGTGCTTTTGGCAGATAAAATCTTCGGAAATGCACCTGCAAAAGCTAAAAACCGGGAACTGGTGCACGCGGCAGTGGATGAAAAGAACTGGATGTGGCACAACGACTTCAAAATCCCGAACGGCGTGCACGTATATGGCCGCCGCTACAATCCTTTCGGACCGGATAATTATCCTGCCGAAATCGAAAAGATCCGTCAATTGACCGATATCCGCGACCAGGCGATTTGGCTGGCAGCTTCGAAAGGAGAGAAAACCGACCTGGCGGCTGCCGACAAGAGTACGAGAACGCTGCCTCAGGTAAAAACCAATTTTAACCCGGAAAAGAATGGTAGCCTTACCTATCTGTACGGGAACGACGCATTAGCGAAACTGAAAGTGCCGGAGGGCTATAAAATCGAGCTTTTTGCTTCGGAACAGGAGTTTCCCGACCTGGCGAAACCGATGCAAATGTCGTTTGACAATAAGGGCCGCCTTTGGGTAGCGACGATGCCGAGCTACCCGCATTACAAGCCCGGCGATTCGAAGCCGAACGATAAGATTATAATTTTTGAAGATACCAATAATGATGGCAAGGCTGATAAACAAAGCGTTTTCGCCGATGGGCTGCATTTGCCGCTGGGCTTCGAAATTGCCAAAGAGGGCGTCTACGTTTCGCAGGGTACCAACCTGAAACTGCTGACGGATACCAACGGCGACGGTAAGGCAGATAAGGAAGAAATCCTTCTGAGCGGTTTCGACGACCACGATACGCACCATAACAGCCATGCATTTACAGTGGACCCGTCGGGCGCTATCTATTCCGGCGAGGGTGTTTTCCTGCATACCAATGTTGAAACCTCCTACGGCCCCGTGCGTGCTACGAATGGCGGTTTCTACCGTTATGCACCGCAATTGAAAAAACTGGAACGTACGGCCCAGCTTTCGATCCCGAACCCCTGGGGTATCGCATTCGATGATTGGGGACAGCCGTTTTTTGCTGAAACATCGAGCCCCGATGTTCGCTGGATGCTGCCGGGCTCCGTTTTGCCACGTTATGGCGAAGCAACGCACAAATCGGTACAGCTCGTGGAGGACAAGCACCGCGTTCGCCCGACTTCCGGTCTGGAATTCGTATCGAGCCGCCATTTTCCGGATAATATCCAGGGTGATTTCCTGATCAACAACACCATCGGTTTCCTGGGAACGAAAGAACATACGCTGACCGACGAAGGTACTGGCTACGCTAGCCATCACCGCCAGGACCTGGTCGTGAGCGAGGACCGCAACTTCCGTCCGGTGGACATGGAATTTGCTCCCGACGGCTCATTGTACGTGATCGACTGGCATAATATCCTCATTGGGCACATGCAGCACAACGCGCGTGACCCATTGCGTGACCACTCGCACGGGCGTATCTACCGCATTACCTATCCCTCGCGTCCGCTGGTTACGCCCGCGAAGGTGGATGGCGCGAGTGTTGAAGAACTGCTCGATAACCTGAAATTACCTGAATATCGCACACGCTACCGTACCCGTCGCGAACTGCGCGGCCGGGATGCTTCACAGGTTTTGACCAAACTGAGCACCTGGGTGGCCAATCTGGACAAAAGCGACCCGCGTTACGAGCATCATTTGCTGGAAGGCCTTTGGGTGAGCTGGGGTATGAACAAGGTCGACCAGAAGCTTCTGAAGCAGCTATTGAAGGCCAAAGATTACCACGCCCGTGCCGCGGCAGTGCAGGTAGTTCGCTATACCGGCCATCAGGTGCCCGACCAGGCCGATCTGCTGATGCAGGCAGCGCGTGATGAAAATAGCCGTGTGCGGTTAATGGCCATTGTAGCGGCTTCCTGGATCGGTAAGGAAAAAGGCTTGCCGATTTTGGCAGAAGCCAAGAAAATGCCGCTCGACGACTGGACCATCCACGCATATGATGCAGCGGTAGCACATTTGAAAGGTGAGAATGTGAAAAGAGAGAAGCAGAACGTAGCCACTACCAGCCTGAAAGGGAATGACTTGATCCTGTTCAACCAGGGGCGGCAGATATATGCCAAAGAAGGCTACTGCAGTACCTGTCATCAGCCTGACGGCAAAGGCCTGGAAGCCTCGGGCTTCCCGCCATTGTCTGGGCCGTGGATCACAGGCAGCGATGAGCGGCTGATCAAGATTGCATTGAAGGGGTTGCTCGGGCCGATCGAAGTGAATGGCAAGAAGTACCCGGGACAAGTGCCTATGACGCCATTCGCCGGGTTGTTGAAAGACGACGAGGTGGCTGCGGTGTTAACTTATGTCCGCAATTCGTTTGGAAATAAAGGTCCGGCTATTTCGCCCGAAAAGGTGAAGCAAGTCCGCGCAGCGACGGAAAGCAAAAAGGATTTCTATTCGCCGGAACAGCTTTTGAAAGACCATCCTTTGGAGAAATAGTAAAGCTGGTATGATAATTGCATGTAGCTAAAGTGGAGAGCGGAGATTATTCTTCGCTCTTTTTGTTTTGATCGACAACCATTCGTAGTTATTTGGTTACTAAGAAAAAGCAAACTAGGTGTACGAATAGAGGCGATAAAGATTTAGATTTGCTTAGAACTGATCCCAGTCTATCACATAACATACGTTACGGCCTCAACCATGCTTCGATTCTTACCGATTGTCGTCATTAGTACCGTTATCCTGTTATTTTTTCTTTACAATCTCCATTTTTCGGTCGATTTCCCCTTTCAGGACGATTTTCTGTTCATCCAGTTCATAGAAGCAATTTCCGGAAACAATGTGGGCGTCGCCGGGGTAATTAAGGAACTGTTCCGGACATTTAATGATCATAAAGCGGTGGTTCCCAGGTTTATTTCCCTGCTCGACTACGGGATTACCGGGAGTTTGCACCTCCGTTTTTACATTGTGCTGGTATCGCTCAATCTGGTCTACATCTTCTATTTCCTTTATCTGAATTTCCGCAAGTCGAAACTGCCGCTCTATTACTTCTTGCCGGTGCCGTTTTTGTTTTTTCACCCCTTGTACCACGAAGTATCGGGCTGGGCGCTCACGGGGATGCAGCATTCCTATCTGACGGCTTTTACGGTCACCGCCATTATCCTCGTTTCGCGGGGTACGACGCTTGGTTTTTACGGCGCAATGCTCTGCTGTTTTCTGGCCACATTTACCCATGGAAACGGCATTTTGTCCTTTCCTGCGATCATTTTCTTTTTCCTGTGCTACAAGAATTTCCGCAATGCGATCCTCACCGGCGTTTTCATGTTCATCTGCCTGGGTATTTACCTGGGAGGTTATGAGTCGGGGCAGGCGGTAAACCTGCCTAATGATGCCGGTATGTTTTTTTTCTCGCTGTTCGGCTTTGTGGGTTCTGCAATGTCGCTCTGGGCAAGGCCCGAGTTATTTTCGGCAATGTGGGGGGCGCTGATCATCGGTTGTATGGTGCTCGTCACATGGCGGGTTGCAACGGTCTATTTCAAAGAGCCCATGGAGGTCAAACCGGGAACGATCGACTTGCTGACGCTTTTTGCATTCATTTTTATTTCAAGTGTTGTGATCGCCGTTTTCAGGTCCTGGGCTGGTACTACCATCGCCAGCAGGTTCCAGCTTTATGCGGCGCTTTCCACGGCTATCTTCTACATTTTTCTCGTGCTTTACCTCGATTTCTTTCGGAAGAAATGGGTCTTCACTGCCGTTCTTGGACTGAGTATTTTCTATTGGGCCTATTCACATTACCGGTTTACAGGCATTGTGGCTGCCAAAAAAACGACCTACCTGGCCGACATCTACAACTGGCGCAGCAACCGCAGCATGTTTTCCGTGGAGAGGTCGATCGTCAAATATGGAAGTTTTTATCTGTTCCCGGCATTTGAAAAGGGCTATTTCACCCTTCCCGAACCCGTCATCGAAAAGCGTGAACTGGAAGCGATGTTTGCCGGAAGAAGTGCATTGGCCGGCCGCGGGATGTATGTCGAAACCTGGGACATTCACCGGATCCTGCGGGAGGGCATCGAGGAAGTGATATTTTACTTCGTATCCAGCAATGTGTCGCCCGAACGGAAGCGTTTCTGGGATGACCGGTTTCTGGCAGTGAAAAACACGGCTACCGGCGTTATTTCGCTCATTAACGCCACGCCGAAAGTAGCGGCAAGGAAAAACATTCTGAAAGAGCTCGCGTATTACAAACCCGGTTTCAACACGCTGCTACGGGAGAACGACCTGGACCCCGGAACGTACGAGATGGGTATTCTGGATGTCTCCGGTTCGGGACAAAAAACCTTTTACAGGCTCGACAGGATGCTGGTTTCTACCGGATCGGGTTATGCATTGAAATAACTGCTTAAGCAACCGGATAATCATTCAGGTTTGCTCTCCGATAATAAGTATTGATGTGGTTGCAACGGCCTTCGGCAACTCAGAAATATCATATTTTGCCCGCATATGCCTATTGACCCGTTTTTACGTCAAATACCACATGGAATGGCAGGTTTGCCACAGGTTTTGCTAGGTAAAACCATAAAAAATTCGTATCTTTACGTGCTTAAAAAGCCAGATAATGGTTCTTTTTATCCAAGTGTAAAACAAACTATATGTCAAACGAAGCAGTGCTAGAAGTAAACAGCTATTCGGCTGAAAATATCCAGGTTCTTGAAGGTTTAGAGGCCGTTCGTAAACGTCCGGCGATGTATATCGGTGACACTGGCTTCAAAGGGGTGCACCATTTGATTTGGGAGGTAGTTGACAACTCCATTGATGAGGCAATGGCAGGCTACTGCGATACCATCAATGTTACGATAGAAAAAAACAATTCCATTACCGTTAAGGACAACGGTCGCGGTATCCCCACCGGAATGCACCCCAAAGAGAACAAATCTGCTTTGGAGGTGGTACTCACAGTGCTCCACGCCGGTGGTAAATTCGATAAAGACACTTACAAGGTTTCCGGTGGTTTGCACGGGGTGGGGGTTTCCTGCGTGAACGCGCTCTCGATCCATTTGCGCGCAGAAGTACACCGTGAAGGCAAAATATTCGAACAGGAGTTCAGTGAAGGAAAGCCGCTGTATTCGACCCGCGTAATCGGTGATTCGGATAAGACAGGGACGATCATCCACTTCCTGCCCGATGCGACAATCTTCACCGTAACCGAGTTCAAGTACGAAACCGTTGCCAGCCGTTTGCGCGAATTGTCATACCTGAACAAAGGCATCCGCATTACGCTGGAAGACAAACGCGAAGAAGACGAAGACGGTAAATTCCGCGGCGAAGATTTCTATTCCGAAGTAGGTCTGAATGAATTCGTGACTTACCTGGACGCTACCCGTCAGCCGCTGATCCCCGAGCCGATCCACATGGAAAGCGATAAGGGCAGCATCCCAGTGGAAGTGGCGATGATGTACAACACCTCTTACAGCGAGAACGTGTTCTCGTATGTGAACAATATCAATACCATCGAAGGTGGTACACACGTTTCCGGCTTCCGCGCCGCATTGACGCGTACATTGAAAAACTACGCTGAAAAGTCGGGAATTCTCGCGAAAGAAAAAGTGGAGATCAGCGGGGACGACTTCCGTGAAGGCCTTACTGCCGTAATCTCTATCAAGGTTCAGGAGCCTCAATTCGAAGGTCAGACTAAAACGAAGCTTGGAAACAGCGAGGTCACCGGTGCCGTAAGCCAGGTAGTATCCGAAATGCTCGATACCTATCTCGACGAGCATCCCAAGGAAGCCCGCGTGATCATCGACAAGGTAATCCTTGCTGCAAAAGCCCGTATCGCTGCCAAAAAGGCCCGCGAAATGGTGCAGCGTAAAAACGTACTGACCGGTACAGGGCTTCCGGGCAAGCTTTCCGACTGTTCGGAAACCGACCCGAATGTTTGCGAGCTATACCTCGTGGAAGGGGACTCGGCGGGTGGAACTGCCAAGCAAGGCCGTAACCGTGCCTTCCAGGCGATCCTTCCGTTGCGTGGTAAGATCCTGAACGTGGAAAAAGCGCAGGAATATCGCATTTACGAAAATGAAGAGATCAAGAACATGTTCACCGCAATGGGTGTGCAGATCGGTAAGGACGGTGATGAGCGTGCGTTGAATATCGACAAGCTCCGTTACCACAAGATCGTAATCATGACCGATGCCGATATCGATGGTAGCCACATCCGTACGCTGATCCTGACGTTCTTTTTCAGATATATGAAGATCCTGATCGACAATGGCTATATCTACATCGCCCAGCCGCCGTTGTACCTCGTGAAAAAGGGTAAGGAAGAGCGCTACTGCTGGACCGAACAACAGCGCGAAGAAGCGATTCGCGAAATTGCAGCCGGCAAGGAAGACTCGGTGAACGTACAGCGTTACAAAGGTCTTGGTGAAATGAACGCCGAGCAGCTCTGGGAAACAACGATGAACCCCGAACGCAGAAGTTTGAAGCAGGTTTCTGTGGAATCCGCTGCCGAGGCCGATCACCTGTTCTCGATGCTGATGGGCGATGAAGTTGCCCCTCGCCGTGAGTTCATCGAGAAAAACGCAAAATACGCCCGCGTCGACGTGTAGCCATTAGCTTTAAGCGAAATATTAAAACGGATGGCTGTCGAATACGGCCATCCGTTTCTTTTTGGAACGAAAATTTAACACAAAGTTCATCGGCCCGAAAACAATAGATTGTTTAGATTCGTTGAATTTTTATTGCCATCCTGATACACCCTTTTAATAGCATAACGTTATGTCCGGCTCATCCGACAATATATATAGCAACGAAAAAAGAAGCAAACTGACCAATTTGTTCGCATTGTTCAAAAGCCCTAAAGAACCTGCTGCGGCAGAGGACGGTAAGGCGGTCAGCTCGTCGTCGTCGGAGAAGGCTATCAACCAAATGCAGCAAAGCGACCTCATCAGCAGGGACCTGAGCTGGATGAAATTCAATGAACGCGTGCTCGACCAGGCGACCAACGAAGAACGTAACCTTTTCGACCGCCTCAAATTCCTGGCCATTACTTCCTCCAACCTCGACGAATTCTTCACGATCCGGGTGGGAAGCCTTTATAATTACCTCGATTTTGGCAAGGAACGCCTCGACTATTCGGGCCTTCGGGAAATTCCTTTCCGCAAGGTGCTGATGAAAGAAGTGCATGATTTCGCGCGCCGTCAAAACGAATGCTACAAAGACCAGCTGTTACCGCTGTTTGCCAGTCACGGCTTCCGCATTATCGGAATGGACGAGATCTCAGGCGAGGAACATATTGCAGTGGAAGAATATTTCGACCGCACGGTGTACCCGATGCTGACGCCGATGTTGTTCGATTATACCCACGCATTCCCCGTGCTGCTCGCAAAAGTGCTCATCCTGGGTGTCATTACGCAGGTAAAAGGAACGACGTCGGAAGAAGACAGAAAGCTGTCTTTTGTGCAGCTTCCGCCGAACCTTCCGCGCTTTTACGTGATCGAAAGGGAAGAGGAGCTGCTGTTCCTGCCTATCGAGAATATTGCCAAGGCGCATGTCAACAAATTGTACAGAAATGTCGATATCGTTTCGACCAACCTGTTCCGCATTATGCGCAACGGGGACTTTACCCTTGAAGAAAGTGACGATATCGAAGCGGATTTCATTGACGAGATCAAGCAGAAGATCAAAAGTCGCCGTCTGGGAAGGGTCGTGCAGGTTTCGATCGAGCCCGATGTGAATCCTGATTTGTTCAACCTCATTAAGAAACGCTGGGAAATCGACGACCATAATGTGTTCATGACCGATGGGTTGATCGACTACACGGCGCTTTGGAGTATTATCAAGCATCCCGAGTTCAAAGACCAGATCCCGCCGATACACCCGCCGGTGCCGCCGCTGGGGCTCGACCGCGAGCGCATTCCCGATATTTTCGAGGTAATGCGTGAACGGGACATTCTGTTGCACCATCCTTATAACAACTTCGAACCGGTATTGCAGATGCTGGAACAAGCTGCGGAGGATCCGAAGGTACTTTCCATTAAACTGACGATCTACCGCCTGGCCAAAAACTCGCGCGTAACGGAAGCACTCCTGCACGCGGCCGAAAATGGCAAGCACGTGGCCGTATTATTCGAGGTGAAGGCGCGTTTTGATGAGGAAAATAATATTAAAGAAGCACAAAGACTGCAAAAAGCAGGTTGTTTCGTCATCTACGGCATTGGTTTACTGAAAACGCACACCAAGCTGTTGCTGATCGTTCGCAATGAAGGCAACCGGGTATTGCGTTATGCGCATTTGTCGAGCGGTAACTATAATGAGGATACTTCGAGGCTGTACACCGATACCGGCCTTCTAACATCCAATGAAGAATACACCCACGATATTTCAGAGTTCTTCAATGTAATCACCGGCCACTCGATCCCGTCTGAATACCAGAACCTGATCACGGCGCCGCGTTACATGCGTGCGAAATTGATCGAACTAATCCAACAGGAGGCAGAGAATGCGAAGGCGGGCCTGAAAAGTGGTATTTGTATTAAAATAAATTCACTGGAAGACCGCGATACGATCTACGAACTGTACAAAGCCTCTGAGGCGGGCGTACCCATCAAGCTGATCGTCCGCGGAATGTGCTGCCTGCGCCCTCAGCGCAAAGGACTTAGTGAAAATATCACCGTCCGTTCGCTGGTAGGCGACTTTTTGGAACATTCCCGTATTTTCTATTTCCACCAAAATGGCAATCCGCTGGTTTACGGCGGGAGTGCCGATGCGATGGTACGGAGCTTCGACAAACGCATTGAGTCGCTTTTCAAGCTCGTAGACACGCGCGTGCGCCAGGAAGCGATCCATATTTTGTATTACAGTCTGAAAGACAATGTAAATGCCTATGAATTGAAGGAGGATGGGAATTACGTCAAATGCGAGATCGAGGAAGGCAGCGAGCCGCTGAACGTACATGAGGCATTCTACGACGTCACGCTCGATCAGGTGATGGCTACCCAGCTTTTTGAAGAGGAAGATAAACGCGCTGAGCTTGCGGCCCTGGATATGGCCGCAGCGACTTCCGAACCGGGTGATACCGATCCGGAAGTAGAGCATATCGATGCTGAAAAGTAATTATTCTTTGTAAAATACACGCTTGACGCGGTCGCCGATACCCGTCAGGATTTCATAGGGGATGGTGTTGATGGTTTTCGCGAGTTCCGTAATAGGGACTTCCTTTCCGAAAACGATCACTTCATCCCCTTCTTCTACCTGGGCATGGGTAACGTCGATCATCGTCATGTCCATGCAGATATTCCCGATCGTCGGGCATAATGTGCCATTTACCCACACTTTGCCCACACCATTGCCGAGGCCGCGGTCATACCCGTCCGCATAACCGATCGCCAGCGTTGCAATAGCCGAATCGTGGTCAACCACACCTTTGCGGCTGTACCCCACCGTTTCGCCGGAGGCAAGGTACTTGATTTGTGAAACGATGGTCTTCAATGTGCCTACCGACTGCAATGCCCGCTGATCCTGACCGGTTGCTTCTACGCCATACAAGCCAATGCCGAGGCGTACCATATCGAGCCGGTATTCCGGGAAACGCACGATTCCGGCCGAGTTGAGAATGTGTTTAATGGTTTTGTATCCCAAAGTCTGCTCGATCAGTTCGGCACCTTCTATGAATTGGGCATATTGCTTTCTTGAAAATTCGTTGTGAACACCTTCATCGGCACCCACCAGGTGTGAGAAAATGCTCGCCACTTTCAGCGCCGGAGTTTGGCGCAGCTGTTCAATAAGCCATTGGTAGTCGTCTTTCACGAAACCCAGCCGGTGCATACCCGTATCGAGTTTCAAATGCACCGACGGTATGTTGGCCGGCTCGCCTTTTCTGGAAATGTAATCGATCCAGTCGGTGAGGATGCGGCGGCTGTATATTTCGGGTTCGAGTTTGTATTGCCACAGCAGGTCGAATGCCGGTAATGTCGCATTCATGACCATAATTGGTAATGCGATGCCGCTTTGGCGGAGCACTACGCCCTCGTCGGTATAGGCCACGCCCAGGTAATCCACGCGGTGGTATTGCAGCAATGCAGCGACCTCCGAGCTCCCGCTTCCGTAGGCGAATGCCTTTACCATCGCCATGATTTTCGGGCCCTGGCCTGCTCGCGCGCGATAGTAGTTCAGGTTGTGTACCAACGCATCGAGGTTGATTTCGAGGACGGTACCATGTGCTTTCTGCTGAATGCGGTGGACTATTTTTTCAAATGAAAACGGTCGCGCGCCCTTTACGAGCACGAGTGTGTCCGCGAGCGTGTGAAAAGCGAATGTTTTGAGGAAACTGTCGGTATCGTCGTAAAATTCCTGCTCGGGAATATCGAACAGCGATGCCTGGCTGCTGATTTGCTTGCCAATGCCTATTAGCCGGTCGATCCCCTTTTCACTTAGCAGGCGCGAAACCATTTTATAAAGCTCGGTCGGCGTCTGGCCGGTTTGCAGCACGTCCGATAAAATGACGGTCTTGCGGTTCCGTTGTTCCTGTTGGGAGAGGAAATTCAGTGCCATCGACAGTCCCTGTAAATCATTATTATAGGCGTCGTCGATGATATAGGAATGGTTAATGCCCTCTTTGAGCTCCAAACGCATGGAAACGGGTTTTAACAACAATACCCTTTCCTGGATCACAGCCGGTTCCAGGCCGAAGTCCAGCAGGAATACAATGCAATGCGTCAGGTTTTCGAGCGAAGCGTCGTCGCGGAAACCGGTTTCGAAGGTATGGTTACCAAGTTTCCCGGTGAGGGAAATCACGGTTTTATCTTTTTGCGGATTAAATGTCACCTGCACGTGAGAGCCGGAATAGTTGCTTCCCCAGCTGAGTGTTTCGAGGAACGCATTCACCGGTTTCAGTATCAGGCTGATCTCCTCGTCTATTTCGTGGTAGTCTTTCCGGTAAATGAGTTTTTTGACCCTGGTGAAAAGGCGCAGTTTCTCTGTGATCTTCTGCTTGCGGCTTCGGAAACCGTCGTCATGGGCCGGACCGATGTTGGTAAAAATGCCGACAGTGGGCTGCATGACCGGTTGCAGGTATTCCATTTCGTGCGCTTTGGAAATACCCGCCTCAAAAATAGCCAGCGAATGCTCCTTGCTCAGGTTCCAAACCGAAAGCGGTACACCGATCTGCGAATTATAGCTTTTCGGACTCGCGACAATGCTGCGGCCGGGCGATAAAAGCTGCACGAGCCATTCTTTCACGATCGTCTTGCCATTACTCCCCGCAATGCCTACCACGGGAATATCGAACTGCTTCCTTTTCGATGCTACCAATTGCTGCAATGCACGGATGCTTGAAGCCACGACCCAGATCTGGGCATCGTTCCAGGTAGCGGCCACTTCACGCAGCTCGCCGGTGAATGACGCCTCTTCCACTACAAATTCCCGGACGCCCGCTTCATAGAGCTCGGGCAGGAACCGATGGCCGTCGTGGCGCTCACCTTTAATGGCAAAAAAGATGCTCTGACCGGGGAAAGATACCTGGCGGCTGTCGGTCAGTATGTATTGGGCTTGTGTAGTTACAATGGGGGATGTATTGACAGTAAGACTCATTCCAATGCGCGTTAATCAGAGCACAAAGGTATTAATCTACATCCATTTTTTAGTTTTGAAATAAAATATCATCCCTATGGTAACTACCACCATCAGTCCCCACACATAGTAATAACCGTAAGGATCTTTCAGCTCGGGCATAAACTCGAAATTCATCCCGTAAACGCCCACTATAAACGTTAGGGGCATAAAAACGGCTGAAAAAATCGTAAGCGTTTTCATGACCTGGTTCATACGGTTGCTGATCGTAGACAAATGCACGTCGACTAAACTGGCCACGAGTTCGCGGTAGGAATCGATGGTGTCGAGTACCTGCATAATGTGGTCGTAAAGGTCACGGTAGTAGGGGATTACATCTTTGCTAATCTGTACGTTGTCCTCGCGGATCAGCTGGTTGACCATATCCCTGAGCGGCCATATCAGCCTCCGGGCCAGCGTCAGTTCCCTTTTCAATGCATACATATCTTTGAGCGAAAGCTCCTGCACGCCGCGGATCACCTGGTCCTCGGTCGCATCGAGGGCGTCGCCGAGTTTTTCCAGTACAATGAAATAGTTGTCCACCACGACATCCATCAATGCAAAAAGCAGGTAATCGGGTCCATTACGACGGGTTTTGCCTACTGAGGCTTCAAGCCGGTTTTCAACGGTGGTAAAAATATCGGAAGTGAGCTCCTCCTGGAATGACAACACATAATTTTTGCCCAATACAAAACTCACATGCTCCGAAGAAATGCTGATCGGCGATTCCGAATCGACGTGCAGCATTTTCAGGGTCAGAAACAAATGGCCCGTGTCGTACAATTCCAGCTTCGGCTTGTGCTCCGTATTGACGACGTCTTCCAGCAGCAACGGGTGCAAATGGTAGAAGTTCCCCAGCTTTTCAATCAGCGGGATTTCATGGATCCCATCCACGTTAAGCCAGGTAATGTAGTTTTGCCCGTCGTTGTCCAGCCGGCATTCGTCGAGCGACTTCACATCCTCGTCCCTAAATGAATGCTCGTTGTAGCGTATCCGGCGGATCTTGGTTTTCAGGCCAACGTCCGGACCGATATAGGTGAGCGTGCCCGGCGAAGTGAGCAGGCCACGCTTACGGTACTTTCTGGATTTTTTGCTGCCTCTCGCAGTGGGGCCGCTCGCCGCGGGTTTCCCGCTTTCTGTCCCGTTCAAACCGTTCTTTTATTTGAGGTGAAACACCAGCAAAGGTACGTGCGTATCGACAACGAGCTTGCGTGTAATGCTGGGATTGATCAGATATTCTTCAATAAACGACCGCTCGCGGGTTGACATGATCAGCAGGTCGGCCTGTACTTCGTCGCAATAGGCTTCGATGCCGTCGAGTACATGCTTCGCTTCACGGATCACGATTTGCTCGTCGCGGATCGTGAAATGCGACCTGATGTCGGCAACATACTGGTTATCCGGCTGAATGTCAGGCTGGTCATCCGAATTGATTTTTAGTAAGGTAAGGTTCGCGCCGAGGTGGTTCATCAGCACAAACACCTCGCGCAGGATATTGTTCTCCTCATATTCGAACTGTGTGGCATACACGACTTTCTTGAACTTCGTGGGCTCCGTCTGCGGTGGCACCACCAGCACCGGGCAGGGCGAATTGAGTGCTATATGCGTGGCGGAACTGCCGATCAGTTTGTCCAGAAAACCGCCCGTTCCGGTCCGTCCGATCACGATCATATCCGGCACATGGTCGTCGATAGCCTCCTCAATGGCCGATTGCACGCTGCCGATCGCCCAGATCGCCTTCGCATTATAGCCTTCCGCTACGAGAGAGGCGGCGTATTCGTCCAGCCGTTTATGGAATTCGTCTTCCAGCTCGGTGGTCATGGTCAGGAAATCCGCCCCGCCGATGCCAGGCATTACGCTGCCGGGAGTCACGTTTACGTCGGCAATATAAGGTTGGTAGGCGTGCAGGATCAGCAGTTCCGTCACGTCTTTTTCGGCGATCAGTTTTGCTGCGGCCAATGCGCGCTCGGCGTTTTCAGAAAAATCTATGGCAATCAGGATACTTCTCATGTCTGGCAGAATTATGGTTTGGGTATGGAGTGTCCGAACATATCGATTTTACGAACCGGAATCAAGGACTTTGATCATCTTTTGGTTTTGGACGGCCCCCCTGGTGCTATTCCGGGCAAGAATTAATGCCGGGCTAATCTTGGAGGTTTCAAATTTTGTGCCAAATTGGGTGAGAATTCGCCTTTCAGAGTCTGCCGGCGTCTTGTCACGGCGTCGCCATTTTGCATTTGTCCAATACATTTCCGAGTTTACTATAAACAGTTGTTTATTTTATAAACGTTCTTCTGTTTAATACAATCTTTCATTTTTATAGTCCAAACATTGTATTAATTCTGTGTTTTGTTAGAAATGCATTGCTGTGTGTAGCTGCGCTTAATTTGATTTTTTATAAGTTTACCGTTACAAACTAATTTAGAATACCAAATTTCCTGTATGAAGAGCAAGATTACCATTATCAATATCGTGCTGGTTACCATTGCCGCGATAGCCTCCGTTTTAAGTGCTTATGATATCCTGCCGCTGTCTGATAGTGTACTCATTGGCATGCGCTGGCTGGCGCTGGCAGGTCTGGTCGTGTTTGCGATCCTTAAAAAGAACCTTACCACATCGATCCTGATATCGATGCTCGTCGGAACGGAGATCGGCTACGATTTTCCTAAAATGGGCACCGAGCTGCACTTCCTGCGGCAGATATTCCTTCAAATGATCAAAACGGTGATCGCGCCCCTGCTTTTTGCGACGCTCGTAACCGGTATCGCCGGGCATTCCGACCTGAAACAGGTGGGCCGTATGGGCTGGAAATCGCTTTTGTATTTCGAAGTTGTTACCACATTTGCACTGGTTATCGGGCTGGTGTTTGCCAACTGGTTCAAACCCGGAGTAGGTATCATCCCTCCTGAAAGCCTGAATGCGACTTTGCCCAAAGTGAACCAGCAGACCTGGCAGGAGATCGTGCTGCATTCATTCCCCGAGAACATCGCCAAATCTATCTACCACGGCGAAGTATTGCAAATCGTCGTTTTCAGCGTGCTTTTTGGCATTAGCCTTGCCTTGCTGCCGTCGGTTAAGAAAGAGAAATTCGTGCACGGGGTGGAGCTGCTTGCTGAGATCATGTTCAAATTCACAAAGATCATCATGTATTTCGCGCCGATCGGTGTGGGAGCGGCTATTGCCGAAACGGTAGGGCATATGGGTATCGATGTCCTCAAAAATCTCGCACTCCTTCTCGCGACCCTGTATTGCGCGTTGATCGTCTTCATTCTCGTCGTATTTGTGCCGATTGCCCTGATCGCCAGGATCCCAGTCATCAAATTCGCCAAAGTCATTTTCGAACCGGTTTCCATTGCATTCGCTACCACGAGTTCGGAATCAGCATTGCCCAAGGCGATGGAGAAAATGGAGAAATTCGGGGTTCCGAGGCAGATTGTGTCTTTCGTAATGCCAACGGGTTACAGCTTCAACCTCGACGGGTCTACATTATACCTCGCCCTCGCAACCGTGTTCGTCGCGCAGGCTACCGGTACCGAAATGTCGATCGGCCAGCAATTGACTATGGTGTTGTTACTGATGCTC
>CBIHPQ010000065.1:0-20839 GCA_966211825.1 uncultured Dyadobacter sp.
TAATGTACCTGCACATCCACGCCCGCCAATGCAGGAAGCGCCGAGCGGAACCGGAACGTCACCTCACTGCCGGAAGCATTTTTCGTACTGCCTGCCCACATGGCGGTTTTCCATTTCAGATAGGGCTGCAAAGGCGTGATTTTCAGGTCGACATAATGAAACGCACTGTCCGATGTTTTGAGCCCGTCGACCCATTGCGGGAGCAGGTAGGCATTCTCGGTTTGCCCGTACAACCCTCCTACCGGGTAAGGAACGCCATTCAGCACGATTCTCGCTTCCGGTTTCACTGCCCTGAGCAGCTGCTGGCCCGTCGTGAGATTTTTATATTCGATGCACGCCAGGTCCGGTTTCAGCCTGAAAACCCTTCGGACGAGGCCATTCGACAAGATTACATCACGCCCGTCTTTCGAGTAAGTAATGGCCGCTTTGGCGGTCTCCGGCCTCACGAGCCAGTCTGTCGAACCGCGATCGGCCGTCTGGCCATTGGCAATAAAACTTAGAATAGTAAAAAATGCAAAAAAGTACCTGGTCATCGGGAAAGGGTGTCTTGGTAAACTATCCAATTCGCAATTTAAACACCTTGCAAAGATTATTTTTGGCTTATAACCGAAAAACTCCATTTTTGTTGAAGACACTGTCGTCCGCGAGAAAGTGCTACGGATGGCGGGATCATTTTGCGGGATCTCTCGCCCCGGACCCATGCATATTCCACACAGGTCGGGTACAAATTGAAGCCGCTTACGGGCAAGGAATTCACCGACGGCAGCGCTATTTCCATGGGAGATTTCAAAGGCAAATACCTCTTTATCGATTTTTGGGCCACCTGGTGCAAACCCTGTGTAGAACAGATGCCCGAACTGGCCAGCTTGTATGGGAAAGTCGATACGGACCGGGTGGCATTTTTAGGGATCGTCGGCGAGGACCGTCCCGACAGGCTCAAAAAATTTCTTCAAAAAAAGCCAACCGCGTGGCCCCAGATTTTTTCGGACACTACAAACAGGCTCGTGGAAGCGTATAACATTAAAAGGAAACAACCGGCTTAACCAGCGTTACCGGAACTCGAACGGCACGCCACAAAAGCCTGCGAATGTGCTGGCGAGCGTTACTTTTAAGTGGTAATCCAAGGCTGCGCGGCGAGCCACTCTATTTTATTTGTCAGAACCTGTTTGCCGGCATGGGCTTTGGTGAGGCCGGCAGCGATGCGGTAGTGATTAATCGCTTTGGCAGTATCCACCGTTTCATACAAATAACCTACCAGCTTGTGATACTGATCATTATCAGTCAGTCCAAACTTTTCGGTCTCCCGGATGGCTTTTTCATGACCATAGACCATGGCCATCGCAAACGCCCTGTTCAATGCCGAGACCGGCGAATATTCGATGAGTATGAGCCGGTTATAGAGTTGCAGAATATGCTGCCATTTGAGTGGAGCCGCGGGGTTGGTATGCCAGTAGGCGATGGCTGCTTCGAGATGGTACTTTGATACCTGGTTATCCTCGCATGCATTGACCAGGTAATAGTTGCCTCTTTCGATGAGCTCCCGGTTCCACAGACTTTGATCCTGTTCATCAAAAAGAACCATTTCGCCCGCGCCGGTGGTACGCGCTTCGAGCCGCGAACTTTGATAGCACATCAGGGCCAGCAGCGCTTTGGTTTGTGCGGTATCGGTGAGTGTGTTTTCTGTGAGAAACAAGGTAAGCCGAATCGCCTCGGCACAGAGTTCATTTCTGATCAGCTGATTGTTGGTCCTGGAAAAATAACCTTCATTAAACAACAGATACAATGTTTTCAGTACAGATTCGAGGCGCGATTGCATGTCTGCCCCACTTAATGCCTTGATCTGGAACTGACTGTTGCGAAGCCGGACTTTTGCCCGGTGCAGCCTTTTTCGGATGGTCTCAAGGTTAGTCAGAAATGCATTGGCGATTTCTTCCACGCTAAAACCGCAAAGGATCTGAAGCGCCAGGCAGATCTGGCTCTCCGTTGAATTATCCGGGTCACAAACCGCGAAGATCATCGCCAGCTGACTATCGCCGATATGCTCGCGCCCGAACTCAAAATCCGGTTCCGTCTCCACGTCGTCGGATTTGATATTACCGGCTATCCGGGTTTGAAAAAGCGAGACGCGTTTAAGGTGATCCCTCGTTTTGTTTTTAGCGACAATGTAAAGCCAGGCGGCCGGGTTTTCCGGCGCGCCGTTGATGGCCCAGTTTTCAGATGCTTTGAGAAATGTTTCACTGATAAGGTCTTCCGCAATTTCAATATGCTCCAATCCGAACCGACGACATAACAAAGCCGTCATTTTCGGGTATTCGTGCCTGAAAAGATCGCTCAACAGGCTATTGCTGAATTGTTGTCCGCTCAATGCCACTTATGTTTTATAACTTCCCGGACCTCGATGTTCCCGCCGAGTTTAAAAATCGTATTTTCCCTCGCGATTTCCACAGCTTCATCAATCGTTTCAGTTTTTACAATGACGTAGCCCACAATAAATTCCTTAATCTCGGTGTACGGCCCGTCGGTCACCTCGTTGCCCGGGCGCACGGTCTTAGCACTTCCCGTAAACGGCGCGAGCGAATTACCCTGATCGACCAGCCGGTTCTGTGCGGCAATGCCGGCGAGCCAGTTCAGGCGTTCCTGTATCTGTTCCGGTGTAGGCTTAAAATCCGCAATGTCTTTTATCCTGAAAATCAGCATGAATTCTTTCATATCCCGTTCTTAAAGGCTGTTTATGATCTCTTCGTAATCGAAACTGGCACCGGGCATGGCGGTCCCCTCAACCCGGTAAGTGGACACGTCGGTAATGCCGGCGTAGGCGTTTAATGCCGCTTTTATATTGGATTCGATAAACTCATATCCATCCGGCCAGAATGCCAGTTTGCCGCCTGATGCGATCGCCAAATATACTTTCTTCCCCGTTAAACACCCTGATTTCGAGCCATCGGCATTGAATTTATAGGTGACGCCCACACGCACCAGTTGGTCAAGCCAGCCTTTCAACAAGGCGGACATTCCCAGGTTGTACATCGGCGTACTGATGACAATGATATCCGCCTCGTTCATCTCGGTAAAAACGGCCTCCGAGTAAGCCAATAGCTGTTTTCCCTCCTCGCCTGCCTCGTCGGAATGCTTGTAGAACTCCCAAATCAGCGTTTCGTCCAAAAATGGCGGCGGTGACTTGCTCAGATCCCGCTCCACCACCGTGCCGATCTCATTCCTGCTGATGAGTTTTTGAATAATTGCCGTGCTGAGCCCCCGGCTGTACGACCGTTCGCCCCGTGCGCTTGAAGTAATGTGCAATGCCCTTTTCATGATTTTGATGGAATGTTTGGGCATATGACGACCAGCCGGAAGAAATGGGGACAGGCACATTTACAATTTCTTGCCGCCCGGCCCCTGCTCCCAATCCGGCAGCTCCACAAAAAACGTGGTCCCGGCACCGCTTGCGGACTCGAACCAGATCCGTCCTCCATGCGCCTCGACGATCTGCTTGCATATCGAAAGGCCGATCCCGAAGGATTGTTCGCCCGCGGTACCTATTCTCCTGGCTTCATTGCTGGCCAGAAAGATTTGTCCTTTGAGGTCATCGGGAATGCCGATCCCCTCGTCCTTGATCGTCAGCAATGTGAGACTCGACCGTTTTTGCAGGTTGACCCGGATGGCACTTCCCGACGGGGAAAACTTAACCGCATTACTCAGCAAATTGGAAAATACACGCCAGATTTTTTCCCTGTCGACGGGCACCAAAGCCTTTTCATAATCGTAATGGATCGTCTGTTTCTTTTCTTTGCCTTTATAACTCAGCATATCAATGCACGACTGCACTATTTCTGCCAGATCTTCCTCATTTTTGCCGATCTTTTTCTTATCCGGACCCGTTTGCAGAATTTGTCCGATCAATCCAAATGCTAATCTCCCCGACTGCTGAATGGCGTCGATGATCATGGCCTGTTCATCGGTTGGCTCCTGGTCGAGGAACAATACATCCGAGCCCGACACCATTGCGGCGATCGGGTTTCGTAAATCATGCGCTACGATCCGCAACACATTTTCCTTTTCAACCTCCGATTGTTCCAATGCATTGACGGTATCCTGAAGGGCGACATTGCTTTGTGTGATCACACTGTTCAATTTCGTAACAGCGCGCAGATTCGCCATGTTTTTCCTCGCATTTCGCCAGATCAGGTAAATAATTACGCCCATAGCAACCGAAATCAAAATGGCAAATTTGAGGATCAGGTCTTCGCGGGCGTCTTTTTCAGCAGCCAGTTCCATTTCGTGTTCCCGCTGAACCTGTTGCAGAAGCTGTCCTACATTGCTTTTGCTTGCTACGTTTTTCTTTAACTTTTCGGCACGCTCTGTTTCGAGATTAGCCATTAATAATTTCCCTGCCTCTTTAAAATTACCAAGCCCGAACATGACAGACGCCTGCAATTTTTGATACAGCTGACTAGCCGCCAAATTGTTTGCGCCGCCGGGCAGGCTCCTGAGTGTATCCAGCTGAAGTTGCGCTTTTTCATACTCATGCATATCGACATAAATTTGCGCCAACAGCTGACGGGATTCCTGTTCGACTTCGATGGACCATTCGATATTCGGGTCGTGTTCGAGGCATTTATTGATCAGCTTTTCGGCCGTTTGGTTATCTACTTTCAAAGCAAAAGCTTCCGCCTGATATCTTACAATGACAATCCTGGCAAACCTGATAAAATTTTTCTCCCGCGGAAACCGCCGCTCATTCCGGTCAATGAACTGGTCGGCCTGTTTGAAATAGCCAAGTGCCTTGTCCGCTTCGTCCAGGCGCAGGTAGGCAATCCCGATGTTCCGCATACTTCCCTGCTTCTCGATAAATTCCAGCTGAAAATTATCGGCCTCCTTGCATTCCGCCAATTCCTTCAATTCCTGCTTCCAGTATTCAATCGCCTGGTAATAGTTTTCTTCTTTAAAAGAAATGTTTGCGATCCTGCTGCTGTATCGGGCACATTCACATATCTCCCCAATGCCCGATAGAAATGATTTCCCTTTGTAATAATTCCGATAAGCCTGGTAATATTCCTTTTGCTTCAACAGGTCATCTCCTTTTAAAAGCAATGCTTTGGAATAATCCGTCGGGTTTTCCTCGCGGACACGCACGTGCTCGAATAGCCGGAGGAGGCTGTCGGTATAAATCAGCGCTTCGGCTCCCCTGGTGGAATCGCGGTGACTCAACACTTTCATGAATTTGTAATAGAGAATGCTGTCGTGAACGGTCTTTTCCTCCAAAGTGCCCATGAAAGAATCCAGGCTGGCGATCGTTTTTTCACTTCCGAAGGTCCGTGAGTTGCGGTCGAGGCTGTCGATCCATACTTTCAGCTCCACATGGTCATCGCTTTTCTCCGACTTCCGGCACCCGGCGAAGGCGCCAGCCAGAACGAGGCAAATCAGAATAATCCTACATTGAAAGGAAGGCAGCAGCGGAGCAGATTGGTTATTCATCGCATTCAGATCGGTTTCTTTTAACAACGATACCGGGAGATACAAAAGCACCATGTGTTTTGTACAACTCAGCGATATTTTCTAGTATTAGATGGACTTATCGGGGTCGAAAAGTCAGCAAAAATCTACACAATTCGTTCCTAAAAATTGTAGAAAAAATTAAATGGCCGGCAATCTCCCGTTGCGGGGAAACTGCCGGCCATTTTGCAATGACAAACGCTATGCGCCTGCGTTTTAAAATTTGAAGGAAAAGGTAGCCACAAAGTTTCTCGAAAACTGGGGGCTCCCTAACTGATACTTTCCACCCAGTTTATTTCCTGGCAATTCTGCTTTCAAACCACCTTCCAGTTGATTGGCAAATACGGGCTTAGGTTTAAAAAGACTTTCGTTCGGTTGTTCAACCGGGCCCTGGTTCCGGAAACCATTCATAAAATTTCCGAATAATGAAACCTGGTCTTTCACAACCTGATATACAACTCCCAATTTTGGAGAAAGCGACGGCTGCACAAAACCGCCTTCATAAGTTTGTTCAAAACGGTCATAACGAAGGCTCAACATTGGTCGATAAGCGATCCGTCCAATTGATAACGTCAGATACATATACGCCAAATGCATTCCCCCCATATGCGTCGTGCGACGCGGCTACTGCTGGATTTGCCAGAATGGTGTTCACCCTGCTCAGGCTTACTCTTTGGATTTATTATAAACAAATGCAAATGTAGAGAAACTTCCCTTTCTTCCGAAAACAATTAAAAATCAACGATTTTGTTAAAATACGCCTTCGGTTGAAGCTTTTCGTCGAACAGCAGCGGGTAATCCTTCCTGCCGCGCACGGGGAAATTGTCCAGCCAGGTCGACTTGTCCGACACATTCCAGAAGGTAACCCCGGTGACCACTTTGCGGTTTTTGCGTAACGTTTCGAAAAGCATTTCGTATTGCGCGGCTTGTTTGGAAACGACTTCAGGCGTAAGCGGCGTCTTGTCGGCCGCAGTCATTTCCCGTCTGCCATGCTCTTTCACATGCACCGAAACGTCCAGCTCCGTAATCTGAACGGCCAGGCCCAGGCTTGCGAACCGGCTGACCGACTCCTGCAATTCTTCCGCAGAAGGCTCATACACAGACCAATGCCCTTGCAAACCGACGCCATCGACAGGTACCTTTTTGTCTTTCAATTTTTTGAGTAACTGAAAAATCTTCTCCCGTTTGGCTTTGCTTTCGGTGTTATAGTCGTTATAAAAAAGCATGGCAGCGGGATCGGCGGCGTGGGCGTATTCGAATGCTTTTTCAATATAATCCTCACCGATGATCTCGTAAAACCTGGAATTCCGGTAAATGGCCGTTCCAGTGTCGGGTACCGCTTCATTGACCACGTCCCAGGCGTAAATTTTACCCTTATACCGGCCCACGACGGCGGTAATATGCTGTTTCAAACGTTCCAAAAGCACCTCGCGCGTCACCTGGTTGCCATTGGCGTCGGTGAAAAACCATTTGGGCGTCTGGTTATGCCAGCATAGCGTATGGCCGCGGACCTTCATGCCGTTCTTTTGTGCAAATGCGACGATCGCGTCGGGCGCGTCCCACGCGTAGCGATCGGGCTCGGGGTGGATCGGGCCCATTTTCATCGCGTTTTCGGGGGTAACGCTGTTGAACTGCTTAATGATCAGTTCCGCCTCAGCGCCCGACAGGTTTCGCGGTGCCACTGCTACGCCGATCGGAAAATAGTCCTTATATGCGTCCTTCAACGTTTTCTGGGCCGATGCCTGGCCTGGAAAAAGCATTGCAAATCCGCAGCACAGCGCAGATGCCAGCACGGCAACGGAATTCCGGTTGTTGGTCATGATGTTGGGTTTAGATAGCATATTTTGGATAGAAAAATCACTTGAAAAGCACCTGCGCAAATTCGAACAGATCGTGCCGCCACACGGGCCAGGTATGCCCGCCGGGATATTCGCTGTACTGATAGCGGACGCCGGCTTCATCATATTTTGCCAGCATGATCTTGCAGTTTTGGTAAGCAATATCCTCCTGGCCGCCCATCGAAATGCGGAATTGTTTCAGGTTGGCATTGATAGCACTGGAATTGTTCTTGATCAATGCGTAATGCGATTCCGAAAGCGCCGCATTGTTGGCAAACCACCCCGAGCTGAACACGCCCAGGTAAGCAAACTGATCGGTGTTTTTGATGCCTGCATACAAAGTCTGCAAACCGCCCATCGACAAGCCCGCCAGTGCCCGGCCCTGTGCATCGGCCCTGGCTTTGAAATTGCTCTCAACATATGGAATAGCGCCCTGTTTCAGTTCATTTTCAAACATTTTGAGGGTATTCTCATTAAAACCGGCAATGCCACCCGAGCCACCCATGTTGCCATCCAGCATGACGATCAGCATCGGTTTGGCCTTTCCTTCGGCGATGAGATTGTCAAGAATGAGGCCCGTTCTACCCTGCGTCGCCCAGCCGCGCTGGTCCTCGCCCCCGCCGTGCAGCAGGTACAGTACGGGCAGCTTTTCGGTCGATTGCTCGTAGCCCGGAGGTGCGTAAACATACATTTCCCGCCAGGAATTGGAGGCTTTGGACCAATACTTTTTCACCCGAATATCCCCGTGGGGCACATCCCTGACCGCATAATATCCGCCGCCCCTGAACGGGATTTCAATGCCGCTCGCCATCCGGCCCATTCCGTAGAATGTTTCGCTGGCAGGGTCGGCCAATGCCACGCCGTCGATCAGCAGGGAATAGTAATGAAAGCCTGCGCCGATGGAATCCGTCGTAACTGTCCAGAAACCGGCAGTATCTTTCAGCATATCATATTTTTTACCCAAATCAACCTGCACTTTCTGCGCGCCCGGCGCTTTGGTGCGGAACACCACCCGGTGGTCGGGCAGGACCTGTGGATATTTGGCCGAGCGGATATTAGTCTCGGCGGGCGACCCCATCAGCGTGTATTTGTTCAGACTTTTTTCATCCACAGGTTTGAAAAGAAACTGCGAAAACATAAACAGCCCGTTTTTCCAGACTTTGAAATCGTGTACGCCCGGCTCCACGTAGTACACGTGCGGCACGTCGTGCGCAAAAAGGTAGTCGTGTGTGCGTTTGCTGAATGCGATCAGCCGGTCGTCGTCGCCACAGGATAGCCAAAGCAGTTTCAGCTTCTGCCGCGCCGCTGCCGAATCGGGCACGAGCTCCTCCGGCTTTCTGGTGTTGGGCGCTGACGAAAAGCCGCCTACCCAGGCAAATTTATCCAGGTTGCCCAGCCCGAAGTTCAGCGACTGGCCGCCACCCATCGACAGCCCCGCAATGGCGCGGTGCTCGCGGTCGGTAAGTACAGGATATTTGCCTTCTACGAACGGAACCAGGTCGTTGAGCAAGTCGCGCTCGAATGTCGCGAAGGCCTCCACCTTATCGGGCGCCATAATGTTGCCCGTAGCGCGGTCGTCCTTCATAGCCCGGCCGTTCGGCATCACCACGATCATCGGCTCGATCTTCTTGTCGGCATACAAATTATCGAGGATAAGTTGCGGGTTGCCGCCTTTGAGCCACTCCTTCTCGTCTCCTCCAATGCCGTGCAAAAGATACAAAACCGGGTATCTGGTCTTTTTCGAATACCCGGGCGGCGTGTACACCAGCGCCTTTCGCACCGTTCCTACCGTTTTCGATTTGTAGCTTACCGTATCGATCTTTCCGGCCGGAATGCCTTGCCGGGCCGTATCAAACCCTTTCGGCATTTCCATAGCCATTTCGTTTTGGGCAAAAGCCGCATTGCATGCCAGCAGCGGGATCAGAAACAGGACAATTTTGAGCATAGCTATCCGATAAGGTTAAAATAGACCTCTGTTGATGGTTGGAACAGCCGGGCAACACACCCGGCTGTTAACGGGAAAACTCTTGAAACAAAAATTTAAATCTTTACGCTCTTACCCGAAGCGACCGACTTGTAAATGGCCTCCACGACGCGGATATCACGCAGTCCCTCTTCGCCCGGGGCGATCAGGTCGGTATTGTTCATGATCGCCAGACAGTCTTCGTCCATTTGCTTCGCTTGCTGGCTTTTGATCGGGAAGTTGATGATCGTACCGTCCGACATGCTGCCTTTGTTGCCATTGTAGCCCGACTGTGGCTCCAATTTCAGCCAGCCTTTTTCGTAATTCACCTGCAAGTAGTTCATATTAATACCAAAGCTGGTCTGGCACGCAGCCCGGGCCCCGCTCGGGAAATCGAGCATGAACATCATCGTTTCTTCCACTTCCTTATAGATCTCGGGCCGGGTAGTCGATGCCTGTGCGATCACGCTGATCGGCTCTTCGCCGGTGGCCAGGCGTGCGCCTTGCAATGCATACACGCCCATATCGCCCATTACGCCCCCGCCGAGTGCTTTTTTCTGTTTCCAGTGGTCGGTGCGGGCGTCGAAATAGCCCGCGGCGCTGTTGACCATCTTCACTTTTCCAAACTTTTGCTCCTTAGCCACTTTCATGTAGGCCTGGATATTCGGGTCGTGCTGGCAACGGTATCCGATCGCCAGCTTCACCTTGTTGCTCTTGCAGGCTGCGATCATCGCCTCGCAATCGGCCACCGAGGGGGCCATCGGCTTTTCGCAAAACACATGCTTACCCGCTTTCGCAGCCCTTACCACATACTCTCGGTGCATGGATGGCGGCAACACCACATACACGATGTCGATATCGGGATTCTTGGCGATCTGGTCGAAATTCTGGTAGTTGTAGATGTTCTTGTCGGGGATATTGTATTTCGCTTTCCATGCCTCGGCTTTCGACGGTGTGCCGGTAACAATGCCTGCGAGGTAGCATTTTTCGGTCAGTTGCAGCGCGGGCGCCAGCAGGTCGGTGCTGTAATAGCCCAGGCCTACCAGCGCAATCCCGAGCTTGTCCTTCTTCGGTGCGATAGCCGCCAGCAGCGGGTTACCGGAGAACAATGTGGCTGCTCCGGCCAGTGATAATGTCGATAAAAAATCGCGTCTTTCGATTTGCATAACCTGTCTGATTGAATGTTTTTAGAATGAGGTCGCGGGCGGCAATGCTCCGGCACAATGTATAAAAGCCGCTAACCACATTCATTTTACCAAAATACCTGCATTATTTCTCTTTCAGGGTTCGATAACCTGGATCTTTCCATCCTTGCTCCGCACCAGCTCGCGCACTTTCACATTCCGCAGGTGGGTTTTTCCTGAAATTTCGGTGTCGTGGTAAAAGATGTACCATTTCCCTTTGAACTCTACAATTGAATGGTGGGTCGTCCAGCCCTCGACCGGTTTCATAAGCACTCCTTTGTACGTGAATGGCCCATACGGCGAATCGCTTTCGGCATAACAGAGGAAATGCGTGTCGCCGGTGGAGTAGGAAAAATAGTATTTCCCATTGTATCGGTGCATCCAGGCACCTTCGAAAAACCGGCGGTCGTGGTCTCCGGCCAGCAACGGCTTGCCATGCTCGTCGAGTATCTGAACATCGCGGGGCGGTTCGGCGAATGTGCGCATGTCCCCACTCATTTTGGCGACTTTTGCGCTCAGTGCAGGCTCGTTGTCGTGGTCTTTACCCAGATCGGTGGAGCGGGTTTTATCATACTTTCCTGAATGCCAGCGTTGCAGTTGCCCGCCCCAGATGCCGCCGAAGTACATGTAGCTCTGCCCGTCCGAATCCGTAAAAACAGCCGGATCGATGCTGTAACTTCCGGGAATAGGCTTGGGCTCCGCCTTGAACGGTCCCGCAGGCGATTTCGAAGTCGCGACGCCGATGCGAAAAACGTCTTCCCTGTCTTTCACAGGGAAATACAAATAATAAGTACCGTTTTTGAAAGCCGCGTCTGGCGCCCAGAGCTGGCGCCCCGCCCAGGGAATGTCCATCAAATCGAGCGCCACACCATGGTCGGTCACCTTCCCACCGATGTTATCCATCGAATACACATGGTAATCGCGCATGTTGAAATGCCCGCCTTCGTCGTCCTGCGGCACATTGGCTTCAATGTCGTGGGAAGGATAAATGTAAATTTTGCCATTGAAAACATGCGCGGAAGGGTCGGCAGTGAACAGGTCGCTGATCAAAGGCTTCACTTTGGCTTGCTGACAATAGCTGTTTTCGAGGCTGCCGAGCACCAGAAGGGCCATCCATGCGGCGGGTAAATAGCTACGGGTCATATTTAATGCTGGTTAATACGGTTTAATATCCGGAGTTCTGTGGAAAAGCTGGTCCGTCGACAACTCTATCGATCTGGGACTGCGGAATGGGCCGGAGCATATTGAACTCCTTCACATAGGGCGCTGCTTCCTGGTTCCATTCCTGCACCCGCCGCACGAGCGAGCGGGTACGCACAAGATCGTGCCAGCGCTGCCATTCCCCGAAAAACTCCCGGCTGCGTTCATCGAGGATGAAGTCGAGGGTCACGTCTGCGGCGGTGATGTTCATGGCCGTAGCGGCGGCGGCATTTTGTGCGGTGGTATTGCTCTTGCGAAAAGCGGCGCGCTGGCGGACCACATTCAGGAGGCTGGCAGCTTTGGCAGCATCGCCTGCTTTGAAGTAGGCTTCCGCACCGGTCATGTACACATCCGAAAAGCGGTACAACACGCAGGGCCGCGTCGAGGGATCGTTGAAGTTTGCGCCACGACTCGGGTCCATGAATTTTTTCAAAGCTGGAAAAATGCCGTTGTTCCACAGGCTCGGCGGTACCACAATGCCTTTAAACGGCCTGTTACCAATGAATTGCGGCGCGCCGGGCACCTCGTAATCCGGCAACCACACGGCCGTATCGGCGCCCACGACGGTCGTGTATCCGATCCCGCGACTGTTGTTGGCCGCATTGGCCGCGTTGGTAATAGCAGTATTCGAAATATAAAGGGTGTAGAAAGAACTGGCAAAACGCGAATCCACATCGCGCTTCGTAAAAGCCTGGTCGAGGAAATAGTTCTTACCTGCGTGCGGGCCGGTCGCCTGCTTGTCGGAATTCGGGCGCATACGGATGTACGGGCGGCCATAATACGAGTCGCGGATCATACCCGAAGAGCCGCTGTTCACGAACGCTCCCGAGGCATTTTTAAAAGAATTGATTCCACTGTTATTGGGATAATTCCAATTGGTAAACCAGGGCGATAAGTTCTGTGCCGCGCCGCCACCCGCAGCCGCACCCACGCTGTAATAGCCATACTTCGGATCGAGAACGTGGTCGCTGACGAACATTGTTTCCTTGTCATAATCATTCGCAGGTACAAAAGCGTCGCCATAATCCTGCCAGAGATCCAGCCCATAAGCCGATTTGTTGGCAATAATTTCATCACATAATGCAGCTGCTTTGGTAAAATCAGCCGCGGTGTTGTTCAGCCATCCACGGGTGAGGTAGGCTTTGGCGAGCAGAAACTGCGCGACTGGTTTGGTAGCAGCCTTGCCCAGGAAAGGCGCGGTGGGCTGGTTGGGCAAATCCGCCGAAGCCTCGGTGAGATCCCTGATGATCAGCTCGTACACCTGCGCGGTGGGCTGGCGCGATGCTGCCTGCGAAGGGACGGTGATGAATTCGGTATGCAAAGGCACGTCGCCCCAGGTTTGTACCAGATAAAAATACCAGAATGCTCTCAGGAACTTGGCCTGAGCCAGATATTGCTTGCGGGTCGCTTCGGGCAGTTCGATGGTTTGCCCGTATTGCAGCACACCGTTCAAGGTATTGATATCCTGAAATGCAATGCCCCAGGCCGAGCCGAAGTTACTCCCGTTGAGGCCATTGTAAGTGTAAGGAATGGGTGTACCGGCGCTGAGCCCTTGGATGAACTCGTCGGTCCCCGCCTGCATTTCCACGGTGAAGCCTTCAGTACCCCATTGGCTGCGGATATCATTATATACGCCCGCAATGCCGCCCAGCACGCCCGAGGGCGTATTGAAATAGGACGGGACGATTTGCGATTGCGGATGCTCTTCGAGCACTTTTTCACAGCCCGAGCTCAGCAATGCGACCATGCCCGCGGTGATCAGAACTTTGATGGATTTCATAGTCGGATTAAAATTTAAGGTTTACGCCCACAGTGAATTGTCTTACCGGCGGATTATTGAGGTTTACCGAGATCTGCCGCTCCGGCGCCCCACGCTCGCTCGCGCCCTGCGGATTAAGCGTGGCCTGGCCGCTCGCATAACTGTTCCCCTCCGGGTCGATCGCCAGATTGTCTCTTACCAGCGGTGCGTAAATGATGAACGGGTTGGTCAGGTTTACGTAAATGCGGGCCGAAGTGGCACCGATCTTTTTGATCAGGTCGCTCGCAAAAGTGTAACCGAGATTGATACTGCGGCATTTAATGAACGAGCCGTCGTAGTAACCGAGCGTCGAACCGAAATTGGCCACCGCGCTGCTCGCGTCGGGTGCCGGGAATGCGTTGGTCGGGTTGGTGTCCGTCCAGTAATCCACTTTCACCTGGTTAACACGGCTTTGGTTAAAGAATGCAAAGCCTCCCGAACCCGTGCTGTTGCCGGTCAGGTATGGTACGAGCACTTTCATGCCCATCCGCGCGTAGGTAACAACCGACGCATCGAAGTTTTTGAAGCTGAAACGGTTGGTAAGACCTCCCTCCCATTTCGGCTGGAAATTTCCCAGGATCTGCCGGTCGCCTGCATCGATTTTGTTATCGCCATTCAGGTCTTCCACCCGGATCTGCCCGGCAAACTGCATAGGCGATGTCTGCCTCGCCAGAGTACCATTCTCGGCATCGCTAAGCTGCCAGATGCCCAGTTTTTTGTAATCATAAATCACAGAGAGCGGTTGCCCAACAAACCATCCCGCTCCCAGATTAGCCGTTTCCTGCGGCGTGGTAAGCTGGGTGATTTTTTCCCGGTTAAAGAAATAGGTTGCATCGACGCTCCAGTTGAACCCTTTCGGCTTGCGGGCGATCTCAAAAGTCACGGCTACTTCGAGGCCCTTACCTTCGGTTTTGCCCAGGTTTTTCAAGGTAGAACCGGCCCCATTGCTTGGTGGCAGCGGTACGGACAGGAGGATGTCCTTCGTTTTCTGGTGGTACCAATCCACCGAACCGGTAATGCGGTTATTCAGGAAGCCGAAGTCGACACCAATGTCCACCTGCGAGGTCGATTGCCAGCTCAGGTTGCTTGCGGGAAGGCTTGTAACGGTGTAGGCCAGTTGCTGTCCCGCCGTCCCCGTGCCGAAGTTGTAATATCCGGCCGACAATGCACCTAATGTCGAATACGCGCCCACATTGCGGTTCCCCGACACGCCCCAGCCGCCCCGCAATTTGAGGCCCGAAACAAAACCGACCGTTTTCATAAAACCTTCCTCAACCACATTCCAGCCCACACCCACGGCCGGGTAATTGAAATACTGATTGCCCGGCGACAAAGTCGAAGAGCCGTCGCGGCGCAGGGTTAGCGTCAGTAAATAGCGGTCGGCATAACTGTAATTGATCCTTCCCATGTAGGAAAGCAGGCCGGTTTCGGAAAACGAATTCCCAAAATCCGAGTTGGCAACAGGCTGGCCCGACGCCAGTGAGAAGTTCGACGTTTTGATGTAGTCGGCCGGAACGCCCGTCACCGTGAAGCGGCTCCCCAAAGAGTGGTTTTTAGTGTATTCATAAAGTGCGGTAAAGCCTAGTTTATGCTTATCGGCAAATGTTTTGTCGAAATAAAGCAAATGTTGCAGGTTCACGTCCCAATACTCGGTGTTGCTGATCTCGGCCGTTGACGAAGACTGCACGGTGGCGGAATTGAAATACGTCAATGGCCCATTATAACCATTATAATTCGACTGGCTGAAATTCAAACCCGCGTTGAAACGGTATTTCAGGCCCGGCAAAATCGTAATTTCCGCGTACAGGCTATTGAATGTCCGCATCGAGCGGGTGCGGCCGAGATACGAATCCTTTTTAGTCAAAATCGTCAACGGGCTCACACCGGCGGCATCGATGGAGCCCTCCGAAGGAAACGTGTTCACACTACCATCCGCATTGTAGGGCGACGCGAGCGGCGTAAGGCGCACCAGCCCGCCCGGTACGCCGCCGCCACCCGGTGTGTTCTGATAGGTGAGGGTATTCAGCGTATTCAGTCCAAGTTTGATGTTTTTGCCGATCCGCTGATCGATCGTCGCGCGGATATTGAACCGCTGGAAATTCTGGCTCGGGATAATGCCCGTCTCATTGAAATAACCTAAACCAAGCGAATACTGCGTGTTTTCGACACCGCCCTGCATCCCCAGCTGGTGGTTGGACATGAATCCCGGCTTGTAGATCAGGTCCTGCCAGTCGGTGGATACGCCCTTATCGAGCGCTTCCTGCTCCTTCGGCGTGAGCAGGTAACCCGACGTGCCGGGGCTGGTTCGGTTGTATTTCGCTGCATCGGCCTTGAACTGCGCATATTCCGGGCCATTCATAACATTGAACTTGTCCATCACACGGGTTTGTCCGTGGTATCCGTCGTAGCTGAACACCGGCTTGCCGACCTTTCCTCTTTTGGTCGTGACGAGGATCACCCCTCCCGCGCCCCGCGAACCGTAAATGGCCGTTGCAGAAGCATCTTTCAATACTTCCAGGCTCACGATATCGTCGGGGTTAATGTCATTGAGCCCACCGAACGGGATCCCGTCGACCACCACCAGCGGGCCGTCCAGCCCATCGCTCGATCCGGAGCTGGTGGTGAGCGTGCGGTTACCCCTGATCCTGATCTGCCCCTGCGAACCGGGCGTGCTTCCGTTGCTCACAATGGAGACGCCCGCCGCGCGGCCCTTCAACTGGCTGATCAGGTTGGGCGCGGGAACTTCCTTCAATGTAGCCTCGCTCACCGAAACCACCGAGCCGGTAACGTCCCGCTTGCGCTGCGTGCCGTAACCAACCACGACCACTTCTTCCAGCACCTTGTGGTCCGGCGCGAGCGAGACGCTGATTATTTTCTGGTTTCCCACCACCACTTCTTTGGAAGTATAACCTACCAGCGAAAACACAAGCACCGTGTTTTCATTGTCGGGAACTGCAATCTTGAAATTACCATTCTCGTCGGCGCTCGTACCGCGCGTAGTTCCTTTGATGAGGATACTCGCACCGGGCAGCCCGTCGCCATTCTCGCCGGTGACCTTGCCCGTTACCTCACTTTCGGCGACGACCAGTGCAGCATGGATCATTCCGCTGCTGTACCGGTTCAAATGAATATCCGACGCGTGGACGACCCCTGAATGGCCCAGCGTTGTTGCCAACATAAGCGGCCATCCGATGGCCCTCAAAGCACTGAGCCGGTTTCCTTTGTTTTGTAAAAAGTAGCGCATAGGCTTGCAGGATTTTTGTTGAAAATTTTTATTTGTCATTTTGACAATATATTTTTAGAACATAATGATTCCAATAATTTATGGTAACCTGTCGATGAGCAAAAGTAGTACTGCCCCGAGGCCGCGCGTGAGCACATTTGTTCAAATTATGGGGACAATTGTTCAAAATCGGCCCGAAACAGACAAATTCGGAGACAAAGTTGTACTAAATGCATTTCTTGCATTGGATTAGCTCGTAACTCAATCGTCTATCAATCAAACCTTCACGCACGGCTACCAGTGAAACTGCCCCGACCGCTCATCCACCTATTGATCTGCCTGCTGATACTAGCTGCTGGCGGGACGGTCACGGCCCAGCGCGAGTCGCCCCGGTTTACCGCCATTACCTCCATGGACGGGCTGTCGGCCAACACCGTCACGGCGATCCTGAAAGACCGGTACGGGCTGCTCTGGTTCGCCACGGACGACGGTCTCAACAAATTCGACGGGACGGGTTTCACCGTTTACCGGCACAACAAAAAGGATTCGACCTCCCTGAAATCGAACGACGTTTCGGCGATCTACGAGGACCGCGCGGGGCGGATCTGGGTCGGGACGATCATGGGCTCATTGCATTTGTACGACCGCCGGAAGGATTCATTCACCAGGATCAAAACCTACCACAGCATCAATGCGATCTGTGAAGACGGGCAAGGTAAAATATGGGTAGCCACCACACAGGGACTGCTGACGATAGAACCTGGTACATTCACTATCCATACATTCACACCAGACAAACATACGCCGCCACAAGTAGCCAACAGGCATGTTCACCGGGTTTTCCGCGACAACCGGCAGCAAATGTGGGTGGGTACTGGTGAGGGTTTATTCAGGTATTTATATAAAGAAAACCGATTTGTGCCTGTCACCTATCGTGGGCCGGATAGCTATAAGGACGGGGTGAATTTTGTGACGACCATTAACGAGGACAGTTCGGGGCAAATGTGGATCGGAACACAGAATGGCCTTTTTACCATTTCACCCGACGGTAAACCGATACGGAGCTTCGCCTACCAGCCCGGAAACGGCCATTCGATCAGCAGCAACATGATCTTTGCCATCGGCGCGCAAAGCCGCAGCGAGCTCTGGATCTGTACCGACGGCGGGCTGAATATCATGGATACGCGCACGGGTAATGTGGTACGCCACGCGCCCGACCCGCGCACGACTTTCAGTATCACGAACAAGTCTATACGCAGTATCCTCGTCGATCCGGCGGGCATTACCTGGCTGGGTACTTACAAAGGCGGGATCAATAAATACGACCGCAACCTGACGCTATTCGGACTGAAACGCTGCGACCCTTACGACCCCTACGGCCTGAGTGCGCCATTTGTCACGTCTTTCGCCGAGCATCCCGACGGCCGCATTTTCGTCGGTACCGACGATGGCGGCGTGAACCTGTACGACCGCAGGACCAACCTGTTCCGCAAATATGCCATTAACCCAAAGAACAAGGCTGCGTCTTCCGGACTTGCCGTACTGTCGCTGGCGCTGGCGGCGCCGGACGAACTGTGGATCGGTACTTTCCAGGACGGGCTTTTCCGTCTGAAACCTTCCACCGGCAGCTATGAGCAGTTTACCCAGGGACCGGAAGCTACTTCGCTGGGCAACAACAATATTTTTTCCATTACCAAAGACAAAAATGGGAAGATTTGGATCGGCACCAATGGCGGGGGCGTCAATGTGTTCGACCCTGCGACCAGGCAGTTCGAACAGCTTTTCGACCCGAATATCGCCCTGCCCAGCCGCATTATCCCATTGAATGCCTACATCCGCGACATTCTGCAAGACCGGCAGGGAAGGATGTGGATCGCCTCTCATGGAACGGGTATAGCAGTTTTCGACCCTGAAACACGCACTTCTACCCTCCTCGACCGAGATATTGCGGGGCTGCCCGGTAACAATGTCATGACCCTCCTGGAAGACAGCCGGGGAAACATCTGGGCCGGGACAGGCGGTGAAGGCATTGCATTGTTTGATCCAAAAACGCGAAGATTCAAATCATATGGTGTCAATGAAGGTCTTTCCAGCGGGATGATCAATAAGGTTTTGGAGGATGCGCAGGGGCGTATCTGGGTAAGTACCAATGACGGGATCAGTTTTTTTGATGTAAACAAAAAGAAATTCACAAACTACACTTCCCATAACGGCCTGCAAAACAATACTTTCGCGTTAGGCGCTGGGCTGCGTGCGGCCGATGACATGCTATTTTTCGGCGGCATTGCAGGTTTCAACTACATCGATACCCGCGGGCTGAAAAGGAACCAGGGACAGACGCCCGTGATCCTGAAAGACCTTAAAGTAGGAAACCGGACTGTCACCTCCGCCGATTCCGGCATGATAGACGCCGATATTTCGGTAGCGCAGTCGATCCGGCTTGACTACAAGCAGAATTTTTCGATCGGGTATGCGGCACTCAACTACACGAATCCCAAACAAACCGCCTACCGTTACCGGCTGGTGGGCCTGCAAACTGAATGGCAGCAGGCGGGACAGGCCACGACGGCCAGTTATACCAACCTCAGCCCCGGCGATTACCGGTTCGAGGTACAGGCCAGCAGCGACGGCAGCGATTGGAGCTCCGCACCGGCGTCGGTAGCAGTCGTGGTGAAGCCGCCGTTTTATCTGACGGTATATGCCTACATTTTCTACCTGCTGGCGCCTATTCTGGCTGTGTTCCTGATGCGCCGGCGCGGCATCCGCAAGCTGCACCGCAAATTCCGGGAAGAAGAAGCACGCCGGGAAACCGAACGGACGCAGGAATTGGACAGGCTGAAAATCAAGTTTTTGACCAACCTCAGCCACGAATTCCGTACGCCTATTTCGCTGATCCTCGCGCCCGTAGAAAACCTGCTTGGGCAGGAACCACCGCACCAGCCGCAGATCCTGGCCATCCGGCGCAATGCCAAACGGTTGCTCAACCTGGTAGACCAGCTGCTGGATTTCAAACATTTGCAGGAACAGGAACTGAAAGCGGACCTACGCCGGAACGACATTATTCCTTTCATCCGCGAAGCATGCGACTCGTTCAGCGACCTCTCGCAGCGGAAACGCATCCGTTTCACATTCGATAGCGCGATCGAGCATTTGCTGATCGATTTCGACGCAGATAAAATGGAGCGCATTCTTTTTAACCTGCTTTCCAATGCATTCAAATTTACCCCGGAAGGCGGCGAAGTGGCATTGCAACTGAGCTGCGGTAGCGACGATTCGGGTCAAAACTGGCTCTATATCAAGGTTTCCGACACCGGGATCGGGATTTCACCCGAGCATCACGGGAAGATCTTCGACCGGTTCTTCCAGGACGACGCCGACAGGACAGTGCTCAACCAGGGAAGCGGGATCGGTCTCTCGATCGTCCGGGAGTTTGTCCAAATGCATGGCGGCTTTATCACCGTCGGCAGCAATGCGGGTAAGGGGAGCATTTTCACCGTCGGCTTACCTTGCGAAACGTTGATTTACAACCCGGTCGAAATCGCCCCGCCTGCCCCGTTTACCAGCCAGCCCGAAAGCGACGGCAGCACAAGCGGCAAAATAGCACAGCCGGATGCCGATGAAGCGCCCAAAGTGCTGATCGTCGAGGACAATGCGGAGTTCAGGCATTACCTTAAAGAAAACCTGGAAACCCATTACCGCGTACTGGAAGCAAGCAACGGCCGGGAAGGCTGGCAGAAGGCATTGAGCTGCCATCCGGAACTGATCGTGAGCGACATTGCGATGCCGGAAATGGACGGATTGAGTTTAAGCCAAAAAATCAAATCGGACAAACGGACCAGCCACATTCCACTCATTTTACTCACAGCGTCGGGCGGCGAAGAGCAGCAGCTTAAAGGCCTCAGCTCGGGTGCAAACGATTACCTGACCAAGCCATTCAATTTTGAAATACTCAATGTCAAGATTAATAACCTACTGCTCCTGAACCGGTTGCTGAAAGACGTGTATTCAAGGCAAATCCAGATGGAGGGACGGGAAGCGGGTATCGAGTCGGGTGATGTGAAATTGCTGCGCGATATCCTTTCCTATATAGACGACAACCTGAACTCGGCGCAGCTTAGCGTGGAAAACCTGGCCAGGCAC
>CBIHPQ010000066.1:0-20596 GCA_966211825.1 uncultured Dyadobacter sp.
GAGACCGATATTGAAATTATACGAATAACCATTCTCAGACCTGTTATTAACGGGATTTTGATTGCTGAAACCAAGAGCGGCAGAGCCTGAAATAAACTTTTTGCCTTCAAGTTGCGCGAACGCTGTTGAGGCAGTCCCCAAAGCTAAAATCAGAACATATAGGATATATCTTTTCATCGTCGGTTAGTTTGATTTTTGAAGATACCACGAGGCACGGATCCCGAAATAACTTTGGATTCCGGAGTTGACGCCAGCGTTAAAATAGAAGTTGTTCACGTCCTTGAAATTCGTGTAGTTGACTGCGAGGGACAAGACATTCAGGTCGGATTCCAGCGCAAAGCGTGGGGTGATCCGGTAGGAGATGCCGGGAAGGACATAGATTCCCAAACCGTACCCATTCTCACGTACAGTGTTATCGGTATACCTGTCTTTTGATCGCAGATAAGTTCCCTCAAACCCTGTTTGAAGAAAGATGGCCCACTTTTCGTTAATGGATTTGTAGTGCCGGATAAACGGGGACAGATTTACCGATGCGGCATTGCTGACGGATTCGTATTTAGTACCCTGTAATTCGGATGTCCCTTTCCGCAAGGCGAGAGCAGAGCTGAGCCGGAGCCCGAACATCGTGTTGTCCTTCACCAGCCAGCCAGCCTGAATGGACGGAACTATATTGTGGTTGTTGCTCACATTGTCCATCTTTGGCAGATCTTTGGACCGCACAAAGTCCCCATTGGCGCTGATCGTCGCGCCCCAATACTTCGTCCCTTTCTGAAATTGCGCCTCTGCACTTCCTGCCTGCAACAGCATTACCGGCAGAAACAATAGAAAAAGTTTTTTCATGGTCTATAAAATTAGTTTGTGCACCAATTTACACACCATAATGTCACCACCTAATTATTTAGGTTTATTTAACAAAAAAAGAAGCAGCCAATGCGCTTGGCTGCTTCTAAGTATTACCGATACCAAATTTAACCTAACAGTCTTTGGGCTGTAAGCTATAAGCCTTAGGCTGTAAGCTGAACCCGTTATAATGTCGTAACCAATACTCTCACTGCCTTACATGAACAGCTTCTAGCTTACAGCTTAAAGCATATAGCTTACTTCCTAAAACACTCCCTGCCAGTTTCCCTGACGATAGTATTGCAATAATCTCTGCTGCATGAGATAATCATATTTTGTCTGAATGGCGATGCCCTGTGCCTGTGCGAGTTTGGCTTTGGAAAGCGTATATTCGAAAATACTGGACACGCCTGCGTTGAACTTGCTTTCGACCACCGCGAAGGCCGCTCCGAGTGATTCTACCTGTCCTTCCGCTGCCGCATGTTTGTCTGCCATGGCGTTCAGGTTCAACACGGCTGTTTCGATCGCCTGGCGGAGTTGCTGGTTGGTGATGTCCAGGGTGTTTTGCGCCTGGCGCTCCTGTACTTTTGCCAGTTCCACGCGTGGCCGGGTTACCCAGCGGCCCATGATCGGAATGTTCAGCCCCAGATTGATGTAGCCATTACGTGTCGCATTCAGCTGTTTGAAATAATCGAGGTTGTCGTTGGTCGAAGCATAGAACGCCCGCACGTTGGTACTGAGGTTCAGCGACGGGAAATTCAGCGCTTTTATCGATTTTACGAGGTATTTATAGCTCTGGCGGTTCAATTCAGCGCTGCGGATTTCGGGGAAGGTTTTGGAGGCATTTTCATAGAGCTCCAACGCATTGGCTGCGGTAGGCGCGATGTTTTCCTTAGGTAGCAACGGCTCGAAATCGATATTGTCGTCGGGTGTGACATTCATTCGTTGAAACAATGCCAGCCTGGCCGTACGATAATTGCTGAGGGCACTTACCTGCAAGTATTTATCGTTAGCGAGCTGGCCTTTAATCTCAGCGAACAGATTGTTCCCGGCAGTCCCGGCATCTACTTGTTTCTGCACCTTGTCCACCTGTTGCTGCGACGATGCCACTTGCTGGTCCGCAGCTTCGAGCAATGCCTTTGTTGAGAGTACATTCACGTATCCCTGCATGAGGAGGATGGTCTGCGCGTTCAATACGGCAGTCCGGTTCTCCATGGCCGATTCTTTGAGCAATGTTCCCTGGCGCGTTTGATTGGCCAGTTTTCCTCCCTGGTACACCGGTAGCTGGAAACCCGTACTGATGGAATTGTAGCTGTAAAGCTGGTCTATGTACTCATTGGTATACTGGTCTATGCTTCGGCCAAGGTTTAGGCTTTGGTCGGCCGTAATGTAGATCTGCGGGAAAATCTGAGACTTTGTCTGCCGCAATTGTGCCTGCGCTGCTTCCGCCTGCAATGTACCTTGCTGGTAAAGCAGGTTGTTCTTCGCCAGCAGGTCCACGCAATCCGCGAGGCTCAGTTTGGTTTGTGCCTGTCCGAGTAAAGGCAGGAGGCAGAAAAGTAAAATAAAACGTTTCATGGCTAATAGATTGAGTTAGGTCAGGCGAGCCATCCGTCCTTCAACCGGACGACCCGGTTGCCGTAACCTGCATTCGTCTCCGAGTGGGTTACCTGAACAATAGTGACTTTGTCTTCCTGGTTAAGTTTTTGAAATAATTCCATGATCTCGATCGCCTGTTCTGAATGCAGGTTACCGGTCGGTTCATCGGCAAAAATCACTTTCGGATTGTGGACGATCGCCCGGGCAACGCCCACGAGCTGCTGCTGTCCACCCGACAGCTGATGCGGGAACAAATCTTTTTTGGCTACCATATTGAAGCGATCGAGCAATTCGGCAACCCGGCTTTTGCGCTCGGACGATGAAGTCCCTTTGTACAGCAGCGGCGTTTCGATGTTCTCATAAACCGTCAGTTCGTCGATCAGGTGATAGGCCTGGAACACGAAACCGATGTGGTGACGGTGCAATTCGGTGCGTTTCTTTTCGGACAACTTCTGAACCGGTTCATCGAGGAAAAGGTATTCGCCTTCGGAAGGTTCTTCGAGTAACCCAAGTATATGCAACAGGGTGGATTTGCCAGAGCCCGACGGACCCATGATCGACACAAACTCACCTTCTTTAATATTCAAATCGATGTGGCGCAACACGTAAGTTTTGCCGAAACCTGCCGGGTAATATTTGGATACCTTTTCTAACTGGATCATAAAAAGTTGAAGTTTGAGATTTGGTATGTAATTACGGACAACCTGTTTTAAAAACAAATGCTTACATCCGCGTCTCTTATGCCAGTCCTATTTTAAAAAGCCTTGCCAAAAGGTTAAATGGTTGATTTTCATGGTATTTTAAATAAGGGCAGACATGCGTGCGTCCGATACCGTACAAAATGTGTACGCAATCGGACGCGGTTCGCAGGCCCGGCCAACCGGACAAAAATGGGTTTATTCCGATCTTAAAACCTTCACGGGATCGAGGGAGGCAGATCTCAGCGCCTGAGCGAATACCGTGCACAATGCGAGCGAGAGCGCCACTGCACCCGGGCATGCATACACCCACCAGGGAAGCCCGGCCTGGTAGGCAAAATGGCTGAGCCAGGAATGCATCAGGAAATGCCCGGCCACGGAGCCGATGAGGATGGCTGTGAGGATAATCCGGACGAAGGTCCTGGAAAAGCCAAGGGCAATGTCGTAGCCCGTAGCGCCTAACACGACCCTGATGCCCGTCTCGCGCCTGCGTTGCGCGATGGCGAGGTGCGCGAGGCCGAAGAGTCCCAGGCTGCAAATGACGACCGCAATGATTGTCGCCAGGGTGATGATTTGCTGCCAGCGAAGTTCCGACGCGTAGGCGCGGGCGTTGGCGTCGTGCAGGAATGTGTATTCAAAAACGGCGCCCGGTACCAGCTTTTTGTATGTTTTTTCCAGCTTTTCGATGGCATAATGCTCCCGGTTCCGGGCGATTTTGATCCATAATGTGCCTCCCCCGTAATGCGTGCTCATAGGCATGATCATCGGGCCGATGCGTTCTTTCAATGAATTGAAATGAAAGTCTCCGACTACGCCTAGTATTGTCAGGTTTTGGTTGCCGAAATAGTCGTCAGGCACCAATGTTTTTCCGATGGGATCGGTAATGCCTGCTTTTTTGACAAAAGCCTCATTCACCAGCACACCGAATTTTTCATCGGAGGTAAATGCCCGGGAGAAGTTACGGCCTTGAACAAGTTTCATTTCCAGCATCGGCAAGTAATCCGAATCGACCGTACGCACATTAGCAAGGAATTTTTGGCCCTTCATCACTACATCACGGTTGCCAAATTCGCCCGCCAGGGACATGTTCCGGAACGCCGGGTCACCCGTGAGCTCTTGGCTGAAACGCCGGTGCACCGACTGGACGTCCCGCACACCGGGAATGTCGACTCTCACGATGTGGTCGGGGTTGTAGCCCAGGTTTTTGGATTGTATAAAATCCATTTGCCTGTAAAAAACGGTACTCGCAATGCCCAGCAGGATCGCCATCGCAAACTGGAAGATCATGAGGGCATTACCGGCGTGATTTCTGCCGGCAAGACGGATTTTTGAATAAAGCGTTTCCACGGTGTTCAACCTGGAAACAAGCCAGGCAGGGTAAAGCGCGGCGCAGGCGATATTGATCAGAAATATGCCGGTAATGGCGCCGAGCAAACCGGTGTTCCACAGGGCGTTCAGCGATATCGATTTTTGGGACAAATGGTTGAATGCGGGCATCAGTGATACGACCAGTGCCAGCGCCAAAATCATGGACACGGCAATCAGTAAGGTAGATTCTCCGAGGAACTGCGCGATAATAGCGCCTCTTCCGCTGCCGATAGCTTTTCGGATACCGACTTCTTTCGCACGCTTCATCGACGAAGCAATGTGAATGTTAATAAAATTGATGCTCGCCATCAGCAAGATGAACCCGGCCATTCCGGCGAAAATGTAGGAGTAAAGCGATTTGCTACTGTTAACAATGCCCGATTCGCCGTTTTGATTGGGAATTTCCTGTCCGTTCAGGTGAATGTCTGTCATCCGTTGCAAGCCATAGGTGATGGGCGAAGCTTCCGGACGCTCTTTTCGCTGGGTTTGGGATAATGCACCGGCAATGTGGTTGAACTTTTGGATGACGCTGGCCGGATCGGCATCGGGCCGCAGCACGACGAATGTGCCCAAATAGGCGTTCAGCCAGCTGGTATCGTCGAACGACAATTTCATAAAGTCGAACGGGAAGAGGACGTCGAACCGGATCGACGAATTGGCCGGCGGATCTTCCGCGACGCCCGTGATGACCAGCGGCTTTCCAAGTCGCATGGCGGACGGGTCGGCATCCATTTGCAGGAGCTGGCCAACCACATCGGTGCGGTTGAAGAATTTCATCGCCGTGCGCCTCGTAATGACTACCGAGTTGACATTCTGCAACGCCATACGCTTGTCGCCATGGAGCATTTGAAATGTAAATACACTGAAAAACGATGTATCCACAAAGAGCAGCTGCAACCTGAATGCATCATTTCCGTGGCGCACATCACCGTAAATGTCCCCGCCCATCAGGCGCGCATAATGCGTGATCTCAGGCATGCGCGCCTGAAATGCAGGCCCTTGCACCTGGCCAGTGCCGCCGGTGGCGATCACCTCGCCACGGTCGCGGTAGGTGCTGGTGATGCGGTACAGATTGGGGTTGTTCGCGTGAAAGCGATCGAAACTGTGCTCGTCGCTGATGTAAAGGGCTGCAAAAAGCATACATGCTGTGCCGACAGCGAGGCCGGTGACGTTAATTGCCGCGTATAGCCGTCCCTGCCAGAGCTGGCGCCCTGCGATTTTTAGAAAAGTTCTGAACATGGATTTTTATCAGGAATGGACTTCCATTTTGTAGCCTACGCCGTGAATAGCGTTGATTTTCACATGAGGATCGGCGGCAAGCACCTTGCGGAGGCGTGACACGAACACATCGACACTCCGGCCTACGGTAACGCCCTCGTCCTCCCAAACCGATTTCAGGATAAGGTCTCTTTCCAACACCTGGTTGACGTTTCTGGCGAACAATGCCAGCAACTTCGCTTCCCGGAACGTCAGAGTCTGGATGGTTTCGTTGTTGTAGAGCGTCTGGTTGGCGGTATCGAGCCACGAGTTACCGAATGCAAGCCGGGAATGCGGAATAGGGGCATCCTGCGATTTGATTTCCGGTACTTTTTTGTGCCGCGACCGGTTCCAGGCGATAAAGCCCAGTCCGGCCAATGTGCCCCCAAATGAAACCAGCAGCCAGGTATTACCGGCAGACTTGGGTTTGGGCGTTTCCAGCGTGAAACGGATTTGCAACGTGTAACAACCCTCATCGCGCGAGCGCCCCTTGCAGGCAACGCCTCCGGGTTGTTGGAGGTCCAGGAATTGGTAGCCCAACTTCACCTCGCCGGTGGTGCAATCGAGTACGGCGACGCTGTACGGGCGGTCGATATGGTACGAGTCGAGTGAATGCTGTAATATTTCGGGCAATTTGTCGTAGTCGAACATCCGGTCCATTTGCACGGAAAAGGTGCTGGCGTCCGTCTGTTTTACGGGCGGGATCTCAGACAGGGAGTCACCATTGGCCCGAAGCAGGATGTCGGCGGTACGCCTAAGGGCCAGGTTGACATTCTCCGAGAAACGCACTGCATCACTATTGGCCACAGCCGTGCCCGAGAGCCCGGTACATAAGCCCGCCAGCAGCCAAATCCCTCTGAAAATACCTTTTAAATGCCCCATCATACAGCCCTGAACCTAGTGATCAAATTTAGCGAATTTCAGCAATTGTCTTTCTTTTTATTCAAACCATAAAACCAGTTGAATTGCGGGACGATTTGCGTGTTTTTAATGGTAATCACCGTTTGCGCAGCCTTATCATCGTCCACGGGATCGATCACCAACTGATCACCGGCTTGTGCAGATTTGAGTATTTCGGCAATCTCGTAATACATCACCGCGTGATTGTGCGCATCGGCGTGGGCATCCACGATTTTACCGCCGCGCCTCAGGTATATCAGGAACGGGACATTCGTTTTTCGCTCCGACGCGCCCTTCATGAGCGTCAGCACGCCTCGGGTGACGTAGGTAAGCTGTTCGATCGTTACCACCTTTCCATTTAAATGCAATGGACTAATGATGGCTGAGTCGGCCGGCTTCGGCAGTGCAACCGACGCTTGCAACGAACAGAACAGGATCATTGCAAGGATGATTTTAATGGCTTTAATATTCATGTTCAGCTGTGTTTAGATGAATGTGACGCGTAATTCCAAAACTACCGACACGACGCAGCTCTACGAACTAATGCCTGTAAAACATTGTAAACAAAATGTAAAATGTTTAATACCAAAACACTCACTTGAAAACAGTAGCATCCAACGACCCGTACGCAGCCCTCCGCCATTCTGACTTTCGGTTTTTTGTATCAAATTCTTTCCTTTTTTCTGCCACGATCCGCGTCCAGGAAGTGATTGTCGGCTATGAGTTGTACAAGACCACGCACGACCCGCTCGCATTGGGCCTTGTAGGGCTGGCTGAGGCGATTCCTTTCATCATCACGTCGTTGTTTGGCGGCTATGTAGCCGATCAGAAGAACAAGATCACGATCATGCATATTAGCCTCGTGGTGATTTTGCTGGGCTCGGGGGTATTATACATGGCTTTCCAGCCCGGGGTGTATAATAGCCTGGCGGAGTGGCAGCATTTGGCGGTAATTTATGGTGTGTTTGGGTTGATAGGCTTTGCAAAAGGATTTTACTCGCCGGCAGCAAGCTCGCTCAAACCTTTCCTGGTTCCCCGGACGATTTACCCTAACTCATCCACGTGGAGCAGTTCCTTTTCGCAGGCGGGCGCCATCGCAGGCCCGGCCGCTGCCGGGTTTCTGTATGCTTACCTGGGGCTCACCAACACATTGCTGATCGTCATCGCCAACTTCCTGATTTGCTGGTTTTTGCTTGGCATGATCAAGACACGGCCGGAGTTTCCGAAGATCGTAACGCCGATCATGGAAAGCCTGAAAGAGGGTTTTAAATTCGTTTTCAAAACACGCATTGTGCTGTACGCGATGACGTTGGACTTGTTTTCAGTACTTTTTGGCGGCGTCATCGCATTGCTGCCCATTTTTGCGGAAGATATCCTGAAAGTCGGGCCGGAAGGGCTGGGGCTTTTGCGCGCGGCACCTTCGATCGGTTCCATGCTGACGATGTTCGCAATGGCCTATTTTCCGCCAACGCATAATGCCTGGCGCAATATGCTGGTCGCCGTAGCGGGTTTCGGGGTGTTTACATTGGTTTTCGCTGCTTCGACGAGCTTCCTGCTTTCTTGCGCAGCCTTGTTTGCCACGGGTGTTTTCGATAGCGTCAGCGTGATAATCCGCCAGACGATCCTCCAAATCTACCCGCCCGACGAAATGCGCGGCCGCGTAGCAGCCGTCAACGGCATATTCGTCAGTTCCTCCAACGAGCTCGGCGCCTTCGAATCCGGCGTAATGGCCAAGGCATTCGGTACGGTCCCGTCTGTCATGGTGGGAGGGGTGCTGACGCTCATTGTCGTGACCTGGGTGTATTCGCGCTCGAAGGATTTGTTTTCGGTGAAGTTGAGTTAGCACGAGCGCCGGTTTTACTATAAAATTTTATAAATTTATAACTCCAAAATTTAATCATTTCAAAATGGAAATGGCGGCAGCATCAAGTGAAAAAGGGAAATTAAATGACTTGCAGATCAGCCTTCTGCGGTTATTTGAGAATGGGATTAGCGACTCTCAGTCATATGAGTTGCGCAAAATGTTGATGGCCTATTTCGATATTGAGCTAAAAAAGGAATTGGAAAAAGTGCAGAGAGAAAAGCAATACACGCAAGAGGATTTTGACAGAATGCTTATTGACGATAATTTCTCTAAATAATATTTGATGAAAATTGTTGTTGATACAAACTGTCTGAGAGCATCAATACCTCCGCATAGCAGCTATCATCAACTTTATAATGAATTTGTGGCGGAAAAATTTGAATGGTATGTGAGTAACGAGATCTTACTCGAATACGAGGAGATTGTTTCAGCTACATATTCACCTCAAACTGCTAAACTCGTACTCTATCATTTGATATCGGCACCAAATACCATCTTTGCCGAACCTGCATTCCGATGGAACCTCGTTGCTGATCCGGATGACAACAAATTCTCTGATCTCGCTATCAGTTGCAATTGCGATTACCTGGTGACGAACGATAGGGGATTCAATGTTTTTAAATCTATCCAGTTCCCAAAATTGCAGGTAATCGATCTGGCTACATTCTTGTCGCTCTTCAAGCATCCAGGCAGTTAATCCGTTTTCAAACTCTTCACCGGGTCCATTACCGAAGCCTTATACGTCTGTGCGCAGACAAGCATGGTGATCATCGTACCGAAGATCATTGCAATTCCAGCAAACACTTCCCAGCCAATCTCAGTCCGGTAAGCATAGGTTTTCAACCATTGATGCCCAAGCACGATGGCCAAAGGAAATGCGATCAGAACGGCGACGGACAGGATGGCCAGAAATTCTTTCAGGAACAGCATTACAACGTGCAGACTCGTCGCGCCCAGTACTTTGCGAATTCCTACCTCGCGCGTCCGGCGGGCTACATTGAGCGAAACCATGCCCAGAATGCCTAGTAGCACAATAATCACGGAAAGGAATGTAGCGACGCGGGAGGCCTTTTTCAGCTGGATTTCCGACTGATACAGTTTTTGCAGGCTTTCATCCATAAATACGTATTCAAATGGGGCATCGGGCATGAGCTCACGCCACTTTTGCTCGACAGCCGCCATGGAGCTGCCCAGGTTGCCGGGACTCAGGCGAATGCTCAGGTAGCGGTAGGTATTGGTGCCGCGTACATCGGCAAATACAAGTGGCTTTATGGCCTGATGCATGGATCCAAAATGGAAATCCCGGGCTACGCCGACGATAGTGAGGGGTTGCGGGTAAAAATGGACGCGGACCTGCTGACCGACAGCTTCCTTCGCATTCTTATATCCAAAGGATTTGATCGCCGTTTCATTCAGCACCACACGGTCGGGTTGGTAGGCGGTGTGGGGGGCCTGAAGAAAATCACCGGCGATGAGGCGGACACCGTACGTTTCGGCATAGGAGACATCTGTGCGCAGCACCGTTGCCAAAACGGCCTCTGTGGAGTCCTGACCGGGTTTATAAAAGCCGAAAAAGCTGCCGTTTCCATTCGGGATCTCGTAGGAAAGGCTGATGTTTTTGACCTCTTTGAGCCGCGCCAGCCCGTCGCGGACCTGTTCCATTTTGGCCAGTCCCGGCGGTGTCCAGTCCCTCGGAACGCCGAGCGTAACCAGGGATTCCTTATTGTATCCAAGGTTTTTATTGAAAAAATAGTCGACCTGCCGTCCGACAATGCCTGCCGCCGCGAATACAAACAATGCGATCACAAACTGGACGGCGATAAGCGAACACCGGAAGAGGATATTGTCTCTCACAGACTTCAATTTGCCCTTCATCGACTCCACCGACGGGACCCGCGACAGCACAAGTGCCGGATACAGGCCTGCCAGCAGTCCGACGATCGTGGAGGTCAATAGCGGTATGATCAGCGCATAAGGCATCAGTGACCAGAGTGATGCCAGTTTTTTGCCTAAAATATCAGCAAAAAGCGGACGTAGCAGCTCATACAGCCCGATTGAAATGATCATGGCCAAAAGCGCAAGCAGGATAGATTCTGCAAGAAATTGACCGACAAGCTGCCGTTTGAGGCTCCCGAGTACTTTCCGCACACCTATCTCTTTCAAACGGGAGGAGGAACTGCCGATAGTGATATTCACAAAATTGACGATCGCCATCAGTAAAATGAACAGGGTAATGCCCGAAAGGGTGAGGATCATCTTGTTGACGATGCCATTATTTGCCTCCCGGTAATACTCGCTGAGTGGGGTAAGGTATACTTTAAGATTAGCCTTGATGGCTTCCGGCGCGTGCGTGGCGAGCTCACGGGCGATGGGTTTGGCAAGATCGGCAGGCGTGACGCCGTCTTTGAGTTCAATGTAGTTCACCATAAATGCGAAGTCCCAGTTTTCTTCCGAGCCTTTGCGGCCTTCCAGGCTGCTGAATGGGAAAAATATCTCGGCCTCGCTCGTAAGCAAATGCGTCACCGAATTGTAAGGCGGGTTCTTCATAACCGCCGTGATCTGGTATTCCTGCTTGCCGCCCATGAAGTTATGCAACGTCAGCGACTCGCCGGTCACATCCGTCCGGCCGAAGTATTTCATCGCCTTGTTTTCGGTAATCACTATCGAATTGGGCGCATTCAATGCCGTTTGCGCATGCCCGTGCAGGAGCGGGAAGCCGTACATCGTCAGCAGGGTAGAGTCGCCCGTTTGCACGTCTTCCCTGAAATGCTTGTCCCCATGCGATACCGCCACGGTAATGGCGTCGTAGCGATAATAGTTGGCTATGAGATCGGGATAATCTGTTTTCAATGCTTTTCCCAGCGGCCCGAGGGTGGTAAGGTCCATTCCCATATTCGGGTTGGTCCACTGGCTGCGGATAATGTACTGGTTGCGGGCATTGGCCAGTTGGCTATTGACCTGCCATTCACCCCATACATAGCTCACCATCAGAAACGTGAACGTCATCCCTACCGCAAGCCCGAGAATCGTGACCAGCGAATAGAACCGGCGTTTTAAAAGATTCCGCCAGGCAGTTTTGAAATAGTTTTTCAGCATATTTCAAAACTAGTCGTTTTTTTAAGCTGCTGAGGATGAGAGGAAGGGGGTTTAACTATTTTTAACATGTGACCGCCGATACTACTCCGCCCGCAGCGCCTTCACCGGGTTTGTCAAAGCCGATTTCAACGCCTGTGAACTAACCGTTACCAGCGCGATGACGATGGCGATGACGCCGGCGAGAGCGAATACCCACCAAGAAAGTGTTTCGCGGTATTCGAAATTTTGGAGCCATTGGTTCATCGCATAAACGGCTATGGGCGTACCAATCGCGATGGCAATGAGTACAAGCCTCGCGAAGTCGCGGGAGAGCATGAATACCACATCCTGCACGCTGGCACCAAGCACTTTCCGTACACCGATCTCCTTCGTACGCGCTTCGGCAGCAAATGCGGCCAGACCGAACAATCCAAGACAGGCGATTACGACAGCCAGCACTGCAAATGCGAGTAATACGTTGGCCTGGCGCTGTTCTGCCTGGTATTGTTTGGCAAAATTCTCATCTAGAAACTGGAACTCGGGACGGGCTTCGGCGTCGAATGTCTTGTAGACCTGGCTGATGTAAGCGAGTGCTTCCGGCGTTTTGGCGGCGTTGATGCGCACATACATATTATCCTGTTCCGACGGTGGGGCCAGCTGGATCACCAGCGGCTCGATCTTATGTTGCAACGAATAGATGTGAAAATCGCTCGTTACACCCACTACGGTCAGTTCTTGTACTTTGCCGTCGCCATCTGCCGGGTAGCGCAGCCGTTTGCCTACGGGGTTTTTCCAGCCCTGTTTTTTAACCAATGCTTCGTTTACCAGTATCGAGCCCGAGAGGTCGGCAGGTGAATTTTTGATAAAATCACGGCCTTGCAGAAGTTTGATCTCCATCGTCCGCAGGTAATCGGCGTCGGCCATGAAGCGTTGCGTCATTTGGGGGGTTGAAGGGATTTCGCCATTGTCGGTTTCCACAACAAGCGGTGCAGAACCGATGAAGTTATTGCCGATCGGGTTACTGGCAGAGGCGGAGCTTTCGATTACCGGGTTTTGCCCCAGTTTTTCCTTCAATGCCGCTACCTGCGTCCTTACCTCGTTTTTATCGATGTGGAACGTAAGGACCTGCTCTTTGTTAAAGCCCAGATCCTTATGGTTCACATACCGGATCTGCCGGTACACAATCCCGGAGCAGGCGATCATGGCCACTGTCGCCGCAAATTGGAACACGACCAGCGATTGCCGGAAACCCGCACCGCCCGACTGGCTGCCAAGCTGGCCTTTCAATGCAATAACAGGCCGGTAGCCCGAGAGCATCAGGGCCGGGTACAAGCCGCTCAATAGCCCGATCAGCAGCAGGAATGCGCCGCCAATGGCGATTGTCACAATGCTGTTGTCATGGAAAGTCAGGCTTAGGGATTTTTCTGCAAGCTGATTGAAAAACGGCAATGCCGCGGTTGCGAGAAGAAAACTCACAAAACCGGCGATGACCGTCATCATAAACGATTCCGTCAGAAACTGGCCGATCAGCTGCGTGCGCTGCGACCCGATCGCCTTACGTACGCCCACCTCGCGCACCCGTTTGAGCGAGCGGGCCGTGTAGAGGTTCATATAATTAATGCAGGCAATGATCAGGATCAGCAATGCGATGGCCGAGAAAATATACACCGTATTGATATTGCCCGTCGTGCCGAGCTCGTATTCGAGATGTGAATGCAGGTGGATGGACGTAAGCGGCTGCAAATTCAGGTGGTAATCAGCATTACCCATTTGTTTTTGCAGGTATTTGGTATAAAAAGCAGGGAACTTGGCTTCGAGCTTCGTCGCGTCGGTACCTGGCTTTAAAAGGAGATAAGTATAAACGTCGCCGTCCTGCCAGCCGCCGGTATAATCCGGGGGGAGTGACCGCAATGCGCTGAAATGCAGGTGTGAGTTGGCTGGTACATCGTCGATTACGCCCGTAACGACATTGGGATAACTATTGGAGAAGAAAACGGTTTGCCCCATGGCCTTCGAAGCGTCGCCGAAAATGCGGGCTGCAAGCGTTTTGGTCAGAACGATCTTCTGAGGTTCGCGCAATGCCGTTGCAGGGTTTCCGTAGATGAAAGGGTAGGAGAATACGTCAAAAACGGAGCCGTCGGTGAAGAAAATGTCATGGGCATCGACCTGCTTTTCTCCAAAGCTGATTCTCCCGCCACCCTCGGTACTGATGCGTACCGTCTTTTCGATTTCAGGATATTCATGCTGCAATGCCTGCGCGAATGGCGCGGATGTGGGGGCGAGTTTGAAGCTGCCGGTAGCCCATTGCGCTTCCTGCGTAACTCGGAAAACACGGTCGGCTTTGGCATGGAAACGGTCGTAGCTCAGCTCGTCGGCCACATAGAGTACCATAAGCCACACGGCGGCGATCCCGATCCCGAGTCCCAGGATATTCAGTCCGCTGAACAATCGCTGCTTGCGGAAGTTCCTGATCGATATTTTGAGGTAGTTGAATAGCATAAGTCCAGGTTTGTTAGTCAGTACCGCTTCATGGATAAATTAATATGCCAATGCAGTTTTGTGCTGATATTAAGGTGTTTAAGGGCTAAACAAGGCATTTGGATGTTCACTAACGGACATTCCTGTTCAACGACGCACGCGCTCAGCGGAAAAATTAAGACCGGAAATCAGCCCTGGGATGAATGTGCAATGCCGTCAAAATCCCTAATTTTGCCAAATTCATGATTTTGATGGATTTAATAGTCTTTTTTCTTATTGATTTTTAAACAAATAGAATGAGCCAGGCACCTGCTACCTCTCTGCAAGACATTGTTGGGCATGCGAAGGAATACGGTTTTGTATTTCCTTCTTCCGAAATATATGATGGATTACAAGCCGTTTACGACTATGGACAGAACGGCGTCGAACTAAAAAATAACCTGAAAGCAGCCTGGTGGAAAGCGATGACGCAGCTGCACGACAATATCGTCGGCATCGATGCGGCGATTTTTATGCACCCGCTGACCTGGAAGGCATCCGGCCACATCGACGGGTTCAGCGATCCGATGATCGATAACAAGGATTCCAAGAAACGCTACCGCGCCGACCAATTACTCGAAGGCAAGGCAGAACAATATGACAACGACGGTCAGCCCGAAAAAGCGAAAGCATTGCTGGCCGAAATGGGCCGGTTGCTGAACGCGGAAGACCTCGCAGGCGTTCGCGAGCTGATCATTGCGGAAGATATCAAATGCGGCGTGTCGGGCACAGCCAACTGGACGGAAGTACGCCAGTTCAACCTGATGTTCAGCACGCAGGTGGGGTCGGTAGCCGAGGAGGCCAGCACGATTTACCTCCGTCCTGAAACGGCACAGGGTATTTTCGTGAACTTCCTGAATGTGCAGAAAAGCGGCCGTATGAAGGTGCCTTTCGGTATTGCACAAATCGGTAAGGCGTTCCGGAACGAGATCGTTGCGCGCCAGTTTACGTTCCGTATGCGCGAGTTCGAACAAATGGAAATGCAATTTTTTGTACGTCCCGGCTCGGAAATGCAATGGTACGATTCCTGGAAAGAGGCGCGTATGAAGTTCCATAAGGCGATCGGGCTGCCTGCTGAAAAATTGAAATTCCACGATCACGAGAAGCTGGCGCATTACGCGAATGCAGCCGTGGACATCGAATTCGAATTTCCGTTCGGTTTCCGCGAGATGGAAGGTATCCACTCCCGCACCGATTTCGATTTGCGCAACCACCAGGAGCTTTCGAAGAAAAAACAACAATACTTCGACGCCGAACTCGACGAGAACGGCAAGCCTTACGGCAACTATATCCCTTACGTGGTGGAAACATCCGTAGGTGCCGACCGCCTGTTCCTGGCGGCATTCTGCAATGCTTATACGGTGGAAACGGTGGGCGAAGGCGAGAGCGCCAAAGAGCGTACTTTCCTGAAACTGCACCCCGCATTGGCACCATTCAAAGTGGCGGTGCTGCCATTGGTGAAGAAAGACGGATTAGCCGAAAAAGCGCAGGCGCTGGCCAACTCACTGAAATCGTCATTCCGTACAACCTACGACGACGGTGCGGCGATTGGAAAACGTTATACCCGTCAGGACCTGATCGGAACACCATTCTGTGTGGTGGTAGATTACCAGACGATGGAAGACGAAACCGTCACGATCCGCCACCGCGACACCATGGAGCAGGAACGCGTCCATATTAGCGAATTGAAAGAAAAAATCGGTTATCAGGTAGCAATCGAACGTATTCTCGAAGCAATCTAACTGATCATTCCAAAATACGGCAGGGCTGCTTTTTCGGAGGCAGCCCTTTTTGTTTCGCCCCGCTGGCTAATACGATGGCCTGTACAATCATTTCAAATAGAAATAATGCCGATTTTTTAGTAATTAGGCGGCTTTAAGACACCAATCGACAGGGAAATGATCAACCAGCTTTACGATACTTCCATGAGCCTGCTTACCGACCTGTACCAGCTCACCATGGCTTACGGCTACTGGAAGTCGGGCAAAGCAGAGCAGGAAGCAGTTTTTAACCTTTATTTCCGGAAACATCCTTTTCAGGGCGGGTTTACAGTTGCGTGCGGCCTGAGCGGCGTGATCGAATATTTGCAGGAATACCGCTTCAATGAGGAGGATCTGGCCTATATCGGGTCGCTTACCGGCAGTGATGGTAACAAGCTGTTCGATGACGGCTTTATCGATTATCTCCGCAAAATGGAGCTGCAATGTAGCATCGACGCCATTCCGGAAGGCACTGTTGTATTCCCAAATGAGCCGCTTCTGCGCATCCAGGGTCCGATCCTGCAATGCCAGCTGCTGGAAACTCCCTTACTTAATCTGATCAATTTTCAATCGCTGGTAGCCACCAAAGCCGCCCGAATGCGTCTGATCGCAGGGGACGATGCATTGCTCGAATTCGGCCTGCGTCGCGCGCAAGGGCCCGACGGGGGCGTTACGGCAAGCCGGGCGGCCTATATCGGCGGGTTTGATGCTACGTCCAATGTGCTCGCGGGAAAACTTTACGACATTCCCGTGAAAGGTACGCACGCGCACAGCTGGGTAATGTCTTTCGATACCGAACTGGAAGCTTTTGAAACCTACGCGAAACATATGCCCAACAACGTGACGCTGCTCGTGGATACCTACGATTCGCTGAATGGCGTCCGGCATGCGGTGGAGGTGGGAAAGCAGTTGCGCGCCACCGGCCACGACCTGGCCGGTATTCGCCTCGATTCCGGCGACCTTGCGTACCTGAGTATCGAAGCGAGGAAAATACTGGACGAAGCTGGGTTTGAGAAAACGAGTATTGTGGCCAGCAACGATCTCGACGAGTACATTATGGACAGCTTAAAAATTCAGGGAGCGAAAATAAATGTGTGGGGGATCGGCACGAAACTCGTCACGGCTTACGATCAGCCCGCATTAGGCGGTGTTTTCAAGCTCGCTGCCATCCGCTCCGATTCGGGCGAATGGGATTACAAGCTGAAACTATCAGAGCAGGCGATCAAGGTTTCGACGCCTGGTATTCAGCAGGTTCGCAGGTTCAGGAATGCAAGCGGGTTTGTTTCGGATATGATTTTTAATATTGAAACACCCTTGATCGGCAAAGCCACGATGGTCGATCCGTATGATTTTACGAAAAATCGGTCGTTTGAGGAGTCAGTGCCGTTTGAGGATTTGCTCGTCCCCGTTTTCGCAAAAGGTCAGCTGATCTACCAACAGCCGTCCGTCCACGATACGCGGAAGCGCTCGCAGGACCAGCTGGCACATTTTTATAAGGGAATTAAACGATTTGTAAACCCACATACTTATCCGGTGGGACTTGAAAAGGATTTATTTGATTTAAAAACCAACTTGATTTTTAAACTTCGCGCAGGTAACGAGGCGTGAAAAACATGAGTATGCAAGAGTTGACACATCCGAACAGCGAGATCCTCAAAGATCTGATTAGCTACAAAATGCCCTTCGGCAAATACAAGGACCAGGTCATCGCCGACCTCCCGGTATCTTACCTCGAATGGTTCTACCGCGAAGGTTTCCCATCCGGCAAGCTCGGTATGCTGCTGGGTACCATGCTGGAAATCAAGATGAACGGGTTAGAATTTTTGATCCAGGGTTTGCGAAAGGTAGCCTAAAGAAAGAGCCCGGTTTCGAAACGAAACCGGGCTCTTTCTTTACCAGGATCAACTATTTCTTCTCCGGCATCAGCACTACTTTAATGAAATTATCGTCATTGAAGTACTTTTGCGCGGAAGCTTTGGTACTTGCAACGGTGATCGTTTTCAGCAATCTGTCCTGTTCGAATATTTCATTCAGATCATCGCCGAGGAACGTGTTATCGTCAAGGTAATCCAGCCAGAACCCGTTGGTTTTGAGTGCTGTTTCAGTTTTCCGCTGTGTTTCGGCTACAAATTTCTCGATATCCTTTTGGTCGGCGCCGTTCGTTTTGATCTTGTTGATCTCCTCCTGCGCTCTTTTGACGAGTTTATCCACATTCTCGGGCGCGCAACCGAAACCAATTGAGAACCGGTAATGGCCAGTCGGGAATTTATCGGTACCTTCTGAAACGCTCACGCCATATACGCCACTTTCTTCCTCCCGGAGCGATTCAATCAGTTTAATCTGCAAAACCTCCTGCAATGCTTCTATCTGAATGTTGTTCTCAGGATTGTACTCGTATTCCCCGCTCGATACCAAAGTCACCCGGCTTTTGGGTTCCAAACCTTTGTAAATCACCTTTTCGATCCTGCCTTTTGGCGGGTAAATGTTGGGGTGATCGAAAGTATCGTCGCGATCGCTCGACGGCAGGCTGCCCAGGTATTTTTCAATCAGCGGCTTGATGGCCTCGGGCTTGAATGCGCCCACGATGGTGAAAGCAAAATCCGACGCGTCGGCGAAGCGGTTTTTGTAAATTTCAAATGCACGGTCGAGGTTCACTTTGTCGACGCTTTCCGGTTTCAACGGCTGACGCTTGGGGCTATGGCTGGTCAAAACCGCATTCAGTGAGTCGGAATAAACCTTTTCCGGGGTCAGGGTTTTTTGCATATTTTCCAGGTATGCCTTTTGGTTGGCCAGTATACCGGTTACCACATCCGCATCTTTGCGGGGCTCCGTGAAATACGCGTAGATAAGCTGCAACGTCGTTTCCAGGTCTTTGGGATTGGTATTTCCCCCGATCCCTTCCGTCAGCTCGCTCACGTACGGGCCCGCGCTGGCGGTCTTGCCCGCGAGGAATTTTTGAAGTTGCGTCTGGTTATAAGGGCCCACACCTCCTGACTGCACGAGGTAGCTCGTGAAAATTCCCGTCTCCCGTTCACCTGGAAACAGCGAGTAACCGCCCTTCGCAGTGGCCTTGATGAGGATTTCGTCGTTTTTGAAATCAGTTGGTTTTAAGAGCACCTTTACACCATTCGAAAGCGTGAGCTCCGTAACACCCAGTTTGTCCAGCGTTTTTTCGGACGTGATCTTACCTGGTGTCGGCTCTGCTTTCAGCAAGGGCGCATCCACAACGTCGTCCACATAGGCAGTGACGTCTTTGCCCGCCTCATTCAGGAGCGAACGGATTTCGGCTTCGGTAGGGAGCGTATCCTTGCTTTTTTCAGGCCCCATGATCACCACAGCCCGGTTTTTGTCGGTAATGTATTTTTTAGCAAGACCATTGATCTCGGCCAGCGTAACGCCATCGAGGTGTTTTTTGACAAACTCGAAATAGGCGTCCGCACCCATAAATGCCTTTTCGTGGAGAAAATGGTTGAGATATTCCTGGACGTGGTTCGCGGATTTAGTCTTATCCCGTTCCTTATAATCCTCTTCAATGGCATTGTAAAAGTCTTTCTTAGCACGATCGAGTTCAGGTTGGGTAAACCCGAATTTTTGCACCCTGGCATTTTCTTCCAGCAGGGTAGTCAATGCGGTTTTCATGGAAGCCCCATCTTTCGCGAGCGCGATGGAAGTGTAGGAATCCAGGTTTCCCAGAAAATCACCGTACTGACTCGCGCCGTAGAGGAATGGCGGATTAGCCTTTTGGGTAAGTTCCTGCATTCGCTGGCCCATCATGGCATTGTACAATTCCTGCGCAAAGTTGTTCCGCACATCCTGTAACGATTTCTCTTTCGTATTAGGCTGTTTGTAAATCAATTGAATGAGGTTCTGTGGATATTCGGGATCGGTTACGATCGCTACTTTGGTAGAGCCATCGAGCGGAATATCGTAGCGAATGCGTTTTTTAGGGTTAACGGGCGGTTTAATGGAGCCGAATTTCTGTGAAATCAGTGCTTCCACTTTTGCGACATCAAAATCACCCACCGCAATCACCGCCATCAGATCGGGACGGTACCAATCCTGGTAAAATGCTTTGATCGTCTCAGGTTTGAAACTTTTCAGAATGCTGTCCTTACCGATCGGCAGCCGCTCCGCGTAGCGCGAGTTGTTGAGGATCACTTTCAGGAACTTGTCACGCATGCGCTGCTGCGCGCCACGGCCCATACGCGACTCTTCCAACACCACACCCCGCTCTTTTTCGATTTCAGAGGGATCGAGCAATGCGCCATTCGCCCAGTCTTCGAGTACCTGAATGCCTTTTTCGAGCAGGCCGGCGGAGTCGGTGGGGATAGGCAGCATGTATACGGTTTCGTCAAAGCCGGTATAAGCATTCAGGTCGGCGCCGAACCGCACACCGGTTTTTTGCAGGAAATTAACCAGCTCATTCTTGGGGAAATGGGTCGTGCCGTTAAAATTCATGTGTTCCATGAAGTGTGCGAGCCCCTGTTGCGCATCCGTTTCCAGCACCGAACCCGCTTTTACGGCCAGCCTGAGCTCGGCCCGGTTCTTGGGTTCTGTATTCTTCTTAATGTAGTAGGTGATTCCGTTTTTTAGTTTTCCGGTTTTTACACTGGGATCGAGAGGGATTTTTTGAGTGCTCAGGTTTTGCGCCGACACTGTCGTTACAGAAACCACACCCCATCCGGCCAAGCATAATGCTATGAACGCCTTTTTCATTT
>CBIHPQ010000067.1:0-20398 GCA_966211825.1 uncultured Dyadobacter sp.
AAATTACCGTCAGATCAAAACCGGTGTGGCAGCCAATGCGCATTTGTTTTCTGTGCTGAATATATCGGTGGAAGCCGGTGTTACCACATTCCGGCAACTGCGCACATTCAACAGCGCCCGTGAAAACCTGACCTCGTACACACCTGCGACCACGCCTTACATAGGCGCGAGCGTGCGCTACATCACGAGCCGGTCGCGGTTATCGTCCAAGTTTATGCGCAGAATGAGCCTCGGGGAAGGCGGGATCAACTGGTAGCGGCTAAAACAGCTTTTCAGCTTCCGATTTTAAGAGGTTTTTGTCAATCGGTACTACGCCTATCATTTCACATACCAGCCCGCCGCCCAGATTTGAAATAGCAGCGACGCTTTTTGGTGGGAGGCCTAGTGCTACGCAGCAGGCTGCAATGCTGATCACCGTATCGCCGGCGCCGGAAACGTCGGCAATCTGGCGAATATGCGCCGGTAGTTTGTGGGTTTCTTCCTGAAAATCAATAAAAACGCCTCTTTCCGACAATGTGATCAATGCGCCATTCACTTGAAGCGTGTCTTTCAAATGCTGGACAGTAGCTTTCAGTTCTTCAAGATTATCCACATTGAAATCCACTTTCAAACCTTCGCGGAGCTCTTTCAGGTTTGGTTTGAAAAGCGTGGTGTGATTATAGGCCAGGAAATTGCGCTTCTTAGGGTCTACCACGGTCGGTACATTGTTCGCATTGGCAAATGCGGTGATTTCGGCGATGGATTCGGGCGTGAGCACGCCTTTGTCGTAATCTTCGAAAATAATGACCTGGCAGGAAGGGATCAGTTCCTTCGCTTTTGCGATCAGTTTTTCGGTTTCGGATTTTGAAACCGGTTTGTCGGTTTCGGTATCGATGCGCACAACCTGCTGGGAACCGGCGATAATGCGTTCCTTTATAGTAGTAATACGGGCATCGCTGCGGATCAGGCCCTCGCAGTTTAACCCTTTTTCTTTCAGGCTGTTTTCCAAAAGATCGCCCGGGCTATCGGTTCCGATTACCGAACAGATAATCGCTTCGGCACCAAGTGATTGTACATTCAGCAGCACATTACCCGCGCCGCCGAGCCGGTATTCCCTTTTTTGCACATTGACCACCGGAACAGGTGCTTCCGGAGATATTCTTTCAACTTTTCCCCAAACATAGGAATCGAGCATCACATCGCCGATTACCAGTACACGAAGGGTATTAAATGCTTCAAAAACCTGATCGATTGTCATGTAGTATATTGCTAAAAGTGCCGGCGATCCGCGATAAAAATATCAGACCTTGGCAACAAAATGCAGGCTGGCAACCTGAAATCTTTTATTGAGATAGAGCCGGTGCGCGTCGGTCCGGGCTGCATTTACGCCTGAATCGAGATGGATTTCGTTGAAACCCTCCCTTTGCGCGTAGTCTGCAATCCAGTCGAGCAGCATACCCGCATAACCCTTGCCACGTTGCGTCGGCAAAGTCGAAAGATCGTCGATGTAGATGTATTTTCCACGAAAAAGATTGTAACCGGTTTCAAAAACGGCCACTGCGGCGGCATCGGTACTGCCGTCTTCGATAAAAATGATTTGCCGGTTATCGGCCAGGGTTTGTCTGACGGCCTCGGGGTAAATGTCGTCGGTCAGCAATGGCCGCAGCGCCTGGATGGCGCCGCGGCATTTGAGGATATCGGCGTCATTTTGGACGGTTTCGATCGTCATAGTCCTTTGTTATGTCCTACGATGCTCAGATTGTTCAGGCTGTGGCCCATTTTGTCACGCTTGGTGAGCAGGTATTTTTCGTTGTACGGGTTAGCCGGGATTTCGATGCCCACCGAATCAACGATTTCAAGGCCATAGCCGATCAGGCCGGCGCGTTTTTTTGGATTATTGGTAATGAGCTTGATTTTGGTCAGATCCAGATCGCGCAGGATCTGTGCTCCTACACCATAATCGCGGTCGTCCATCGGGAAACCCAGTTCAAGATTGGCTTCCACGGTATCGCGGCCCATTTCCTGCAATTTATAGGCTCTTAATTTATTCAAAAGACCAATTCCGCGGCCTTCCTGGTTCATATACACGATCACACCTTTGCCCGCCTGGTCTACCATTTCCATGGCAGCATGGAGCTGAGGACCGCAATCGCAGCGGCAGGAGCCAAAAATATCCCCCGTCACGCACGACGAATGTACGCGCACGAGCACGGGCTCGTCTTTGTCCCATGTTCCTTTCACCAATGCAAGGTGCAGGTCGCCGGTATTGATCTGCCGGTAGGCAATCAGGTCGAAATGACCCCATTTGGTAGGCATATCCACTCCGATCTCCCGTTTGATCAACGATTCTTCACGCAGGCGGTATTCGATCAGGTCTTTAATGCTGACCAGTTTCAGGTTAAAGCGGTTGGCAATCTCGCGCAGCTGAGGCAGGCGCGCCATGGAACCGTCTTCATTCAGAATCTCAACCAGAACACCAGCCGGCGACAGTCCCGCAAGACGCGGAAAGTCGATCGCAGCCTCGGTATGGCCCGTGCGCCGAAGCACACCGCCTCTTTTAGCTTTGAGCGGGAAAATATGTCCGGGGCGGCCCAGGTCAGTAGGCTTTGTGTCTTTGCTTACAAGTGCCTGAATGGTCTTGGAACGATCGCTGGCGGAAATACCGGTGGTACAGCCATGTCCCAGCAAGTCGACGGAAACGGTAAATGCCGTTTCGTGGAGGGCGGTGTTGTTACCCACCATCATTTCCAGTTCGAGTTCGGAGCAGCGCTCTTCGGTGATCGGCACGCAGATGAGCCCGCGGCCTTCCCTCGCCATAAAATTGACTATTTCCGGCGTTATAAGCTCGGCGGCGCAGATAAAATCACCTTCATTTTCACGGTCCTCGTCATCTACAACGATGATAAGCTCCCCTCTTTTGATTGCTTCGATGGCATCTTCGATAGAGTCCAGCGCAATCGGGTTCGTATTGTTACTCATTAATCGGGTTAATGAAAAAATAGTTTTAAACTAAAACTCGTTTTTACTTCGCAAAGGTACGTTGATAATGTCGAAAGTTCTATTTTTGAACGTTCGTTACAGATTGAACAAAGGATTTGCCTGATCCGTTTCAACGAAGCAAATCAGTCCGGCGCATCTCGCGGAACCTACTTTACTCACTATGAAACATAAGCTACTGATCATATTTCTTTTAGGCATTTTTTCGCTCTTTGAGCAAGAAGTTTCAGGTCAGGGAGCTAACGCGAGGACGGAGGCTACGCAGAGTTTCTGCGGGACTACCGGGGCATTTACCGTGACGCCGGAAGTAGGTTGCGCCCCGATGAAGGTCTCGGTTACGAACCAGATGACTAATGCGGAAAGTGTGACCTATTCCTACAATTTTGACCCCAACAGCACAAACCCGCCCAAAGAAGCGGACCGTTCCTACGAATTATCGCACGTTTACAACACGCCCGGGACCTACACGATCCTCCAATATGGCAGTATCAAAGATGTGGGAGGGTTTAGTTTATGTAAGAATGTGACCGCAAAAGAAACCCGCGGACCGAAAGCTGAACTGATCGCCTGTTCTAGTGGGAAAGTCAGGGTTACGCTCGGGGATGACGCGGTGACGAAAGCTTACGATGCGGTGACGATCAGCTGGGGCGACGGGAAGACTCAGAATGTTAATCTCAAAACAAATACCACTGCTTTTTTCGAGCATACTTATGCGTCTGCGGGCAATCCTCCGGCCATTACACTGAAAGGTTCTTACACCAATAATGCGTGCAGCACGGAAGCCAATACCACCACATTGAATGCCGGCACGCCACAATCGCTTGCCAGTGTCCGTATCAGAAGCGTGGAAATGCCTGCAAATGGCGATGCGAAGATCATATATGACGGAATGGAGGGTATTGAAACCAAAGTGTATATCGCACAGGGAAACGGAGATTTTATTTTTACCAACAAAACCGGCCAGACAGGCGGCGCGCAAACGGTATCAGTGCCCCTGCTGGACCCGAAAGTGGTCTACCGTTTTCAGCTTTGGTCGACGGACATTTGCGGCAATATCGTGAAAAGTCCGATCGTAAGCAGCATTGCGGTCAAGCAGGGAGGGTTGTCGCTGGATGAGATCATCGCGCTCGAATGGGAGAACGAACCCAATACGGATGGCCTGGTGGAATATCAGCTGAAACGAAATGGAGTAGTGACTTTCACCACTCCGGATAAGCGCTCCTATGAAGATACGGACGTCAAATGCGGTAATACCTACCAGTATGAGATCGTCGCGATCATCGAGAACGACGTCCGTTCCTATTCAGCGCCAATCAGCCTGGAACCCAAAACTTCGGCACCCGGCGATATCACCAATGCCCTGGTGACCGTCAGGGACGACAATACCATTGGCACAAAAGTGGAGCTTACGGGTGAAGGACTCACCAGCGCCTACAATCTGATCGTGGAGCGGGCGTTGCTGGGCAGCTCGAATTTCGAAGTGGTTTCGCCTGCAAATAACCAGAGCCTGCAGTGGGATGATACGAATGTCAGCACGTCGCAGAGTTCGTATTGCTATCGTTTTCAATATGAAAATGCCTGTAAAATGAAGTCGCCGTCGTTCAGTGTGCCGGTATGCTCGATTTTACTCACTACCAATACACCAGATATTGTCTGGAACCCCGAGGCGCCGTTTATCAGCACCATTGAAACTTATAACCTGCAACAGGTCGACCAGAGCGGAAATCTGATCAATGAAACGCCGAAGGGCCTTTCGACGAGTCACACGCTCGATCTCGCTTCGCAGTCGGATTTTGCTTACAGAATTGAGGCCAGATCTTCCGACGGTAACTTTACGAGCTTATCCAACCTGCTGAATTTCCGAAGCGAGGCTATCCTGCTCGTGCCCGATGCATTTACGCCTAATGGTGACGCCTACAACGAGCGTTTCGAGGTGAAAGCTTATTTTGTCAAAGATTTCAGTATGTCTATTTTCAGCCGCTGGGGCGAGGTGATTTATCATTCCGACGACATTGCCGAAGGCTGGGATGGTAACGTCAAAACGGGCAAGGCACCGGGCGGTTATTACCTCTACAAGATCGAAGCTACCAATGCTACCGGCCAGACCGTGGTCAAAAATGGGAGCTTTCTCCTGATAAGATAGGATTTTTTCAATACAGTTTCGGGCAGGATAATACTTTTTTAATATGCCCGTTTAATAGGTACGCATTATTGCCACCCCTAAATAGCTTATTTTTGCTATTGCGTTTTTGAATTCGTTATGATTCCCGAAAATTTGTAGTTTATCTATCGTCTTTGAAAAAAGGTCAGGGTTAAATATTGCCACACTTATGAGAATAACATTACTATCCTTCTCTTTCATCTTCGTTTTATTTTCAGCGACGAGCTCGTACGGCCAAGGGTTATGCGACCGTGGCGGTGGCGGCTTTGAGCTTGATAAGTACGAAGGTTGCGCCCCTTTGACAGTTAAAATTACAAATACGGTTCCTAACCCCATTTTGCTTGGCTATAATGGCGGCTACGATGGCAAGTCGCTGAATCCTAGCTTTGTAGAGGTTCCATCCGCCACTTACAACCTCCCTGGGACGTACATTCTTTTACAGCAGGCTGCGATAAGTACTGGTAGAGTATATGCGTGTAAAACGGTGAGGGTAAGTGAGACCAGAGGTATTGCCTCCACCTATTCCTCTTGCGGTGGGGGTAAAATTGTTATGCTTCTTACAGATGATGCTATACTGAGGGCTTATGATGAAGTAGAAATAAAATGGGGTGACGGGGAGACTACAAAATGGCAGAAGGGAGCGTCACTTGAATTAGTGCACAATTATGCAAGCGTCTCTACTAGTCCGACTATGACGATTACTGGATTATATGCGACTGGAAAAGCCTGCGATAAAGGCCTTACAAGTAATGTACCCATTAAATTCGAACGTCCTCAGCTCAATGAAATTCAGATGGGCACAGTCGAGATGCGGAGCGACGGTACGATCAGGTTGACTTATAAAGGCGTTGCAGGTATCCCTACCAACATCCAATACAGCACTGACGGCACTACTTATACAACTTCCGGAAAGCGATCGACGGGCGGTACACAACCGTATGATATTAAAGGATTGAATACAAGTCAAATCTATAAAGTGAGGTTGTCGTCCGAAGACTTGTGTGCGGGAAGCACCGAAACCCTGCCGATCAGTACAATGACATTGGCCGGAACTTCTACCGACGGCACAAACAGCCTGAAATGGAGCCAATACCCCGATGCGGCCCAATTCGACGGTTACGACCTCCTTCGCGACGGAACGGTTATCAAGAGCTTTACGGGAATCGGGGAAACTAGCTATGCCGACAACGACGTGGAATGTGGTACTTTTTCAGAATACCAGGTGGTAGCGAAGTTGAAGAATGCAACGTCGACCTCAGCACCCGTGGGCCTGAAAGTTGAAACAGGCAGCGCCAAACCCCTGACCGGCGGATCGGTTTCTGTGCTGGACGCGAGCAGCGTGGTAATCAAAGCGGATGTACCCGGTTCAGGCCCCAATACAACCTATGAGCTCTCCATCGAGCGCGCAGAGGCGGGCAGCACGCTGTTCAAGAAGATCATTACCTTGTATAATGAAAACGAATACACTGATAACGCGACCAAAACCGGTGAGTTATCCTACTGCTACCGGATGAGTTATGAAAACTCCTGCGGGCAGAAAGTCCCGGTGTCGGAAGCAATTTGTACCATACTTTTAAGTAAAAACCTTACCACACTCAACTGGACCGGCAACAGCCCGATCCTGGGCGGTTTTGAAGGCTACACGGTCGTTCAGACAGGTTCGGCCGGCTCGTCCGAAGATATTCCGGTGCAGAAAAGCACGAGCTACACCGTGAAACTGACCAACCAGAGCGATCTGGAATACAATTTCCAGGTGCGGGCCGCTTCCCAAAACGGCGACTTTGAAAGTTTGTCGAACACGATCAACTACCGGCGAAATGCCGGGGTATTCGTCCCTGATGCATTTAGCCCGAATGGCGACGGCTTTAACGATATCCTGGAAGCGAAATCCGAACAATTACAGTCATTCAAATTCTCTGTCATGAACCGCTGGGGCGTGGTAGTTTTCCATTCCGACGATATCGCTAAGGGCTGGGATGGTACTGTCGAGGGGACGAATGCTCCCGTGGGTTATTACTATTACAGGATGACTTTCGTTGACGACATCAATCAAACTGTTGAAAAAAGCGGTACTTTTATGCTTTTACGGTGAGGAACTATTTCCGTAAAATAAGCTTTTTGAAGTTTTAATCTTAATAAGTACAGCTATGTTTGGAAATATGGCGGACATGATGGGCCTCATGGGCAAAATGAAGGACATCCAGTCGCGTATGAAAGAAGCACAGGATCAACTCGTCAATATCACCGAAACCGCCGAATCGGGTGGGGGAATGGTGAAGGCGACTGTCGATGGAAAGAGGAAGCTGATCAGCCTGGATGTTGACAAGGACATTATCAACGCAGACGATAAAGAAATGCTGCAAGACCTTATCGTTGCGGCCGTCAATAAGGCTAATGAGAATATCGAATCCAAAATTCAACAACATCTGCAGAAGGTAACGGATGGGGTGCTACCCAATATTCCAGGGCTGGATTTGGGCAGCTTTATGAAATAACCGAATACCGAATGACTCCCTCTGTTGCGATTGTAATCCTGAATTATAACGGTCAGCATTATCTCGAAAAATTCCTTCCAAAAGTCATCGAATATTCCGGGAACCACGCTGTCTGGATTGCCGATAACGCTTCAACAGACCAGTCGCTCGACTGGCTGAACAGGCATTACCCTGAGCTGAACACGCTCGTTATCAATGAAAACAAGGGTTATGCGGGAGGCTATAATGATGCATTGCGCCGCATTCAGGCCGACTATTACATTCTGCTTAACTCCGATATCGAGGTTACCGAAAACTGGATTACGCCGGTGATCGCATTCATGGAGTCGGACCCGCTTATTGCCGCCTGCCAACCGAAAATACGCGCATACGACCTGCCAACGCACTTTGAGTATGCGGGCGCAGCAGGCGGATACATGGATTACCTCGGCTACCCCTTCTGCCGCGGACGCATTTTTGACACAAGGGAAGAAGATCTGGGGCAGTACGACGACGAAAAAGATGTATTCTGGGCCACGGGCGCCTGCCTGTTCGTCAGGTCGTCTGCATTCCACGCGGCAAGCGGCTTCGACGAGTCGTTTTTTGCTCATATGGAGGAGATCGACCTTTGCTGGCGGCTGCTCAATATGCAGTACCGCATTACGTATTGCGGAAAATCGACCGTCTACCACGTAGGCGGCGGCACCCTGCACAAATCGAATCCGAAGAAGACGTTCCTGAACTACCGGAACAACCTGATCATGCTTTATAAGAACCTGCCCAAAGGCCGCAGGTGGAAAACGGTGCTTATCAGGCTCATACTGGACGGCATTTCGAGCGCCCGGTTTATGGCCACAGGCGCATGGCCCGACGTTTTGGCTATTGTAAGGGCACATTTCGCCTTTTACGCCATGATCCCCGAGCTAACAAGGAAAACGCAACGGACCCGGCATAGGGCACCGCTTTATTACAGAAGCGTTGTTTGGGAATATTTTGTGCTTGGGAAACACAAATTCGGGAAGTTAACAGGTATCGAACCTATCAAAGCTCCCATATCGTAGGGCTGTTGTGCCGGCGCCAATGCTGGTGCAGATCCATCCAGAAAGCCAGTACCAGGTACAGGATAATGGGTGACCCAAAAGTCATGAAAGTGGCATAAATAAAGTATTTCCGGATGCTGCTAGCCGGGAAATTGAGCTTTTCCCCCAGTTCCGCACAAACTCCAAATATTTGGTTTTCAACGAAATACCTAAACTTGTTCATACCTGTTTTTTGATAATTGCCTCATAATTAGCGATTTTCGCCGAAAATTGCAATTCTGCGGTGTGAATTTTGCTTTAAACGCGCCAAAAAGGCAAAATACCGCTAGATCGTAAATTTTCAAATTCTTTAATCAAATAAATTGTTTTACAAACAATTTTTGTTTCTTTGTGATTGAAGATTTTGTAAGTAGTTCATTATAATCAAGATGTCTTCGGGAAAATTTCCAAAATTTCTTTTGCTAATAGGTTGAGCCTCCCTCAATTATTTGGTAGAGCCATTTCGACTTTTAACTGAAACGCGGACAGATCTTCTGTATTTTCACCTTATTTCAATTTTTTTATTTCAACTATTATGCCAACAGGTACTGTAAAATTTTTCAATGAAGCTAAGGGATACGGCTTCATCGTGGAAGACGACACAAAAAAGGACATTTTTGTCCATGTGACAGGATTGGGAGGACTTACTATCCGTGAAAATGACCAAGTAGAGTACGAAGTCGTTGAAGGTAAAAAAGGACTTAACGCTGTGCAGGTAAAAAAGATATAACTGTATTTTTTTTGCAAGAGAAATTAAAAATGCCGCTCACTAGCGGCATTTTTAATTTATAAGCTATTCCACCCAGGACTTCACATCGTCCAGCTGAGGCATCTTTTCATCTATTTTGAGCTTCTTGCGCATTCCGCCCAAATCATTGAAGATTTTGTTCGGATTTGCACTTTTCAGTTGTTCGATCGTCAGGATATTCATCTTCTGCAATGCCGGAACCCATACCGCCGGCACGCCCGCAGTAACGTAATCCGATTCTTTCGCCATTTCTGCTTTCTTTTCCGGACGCATCTGCGGGAAGAAGATCACCTCCTGAATGCTCACATTGTTGGTAAGCAGCATCGTAAGGCGGTCGATACCGATACCGATACCCGCCGTTGGCGGCATACCGTATTCCAGCGACCGGATGAAGTCGTCGTCCATCTCCATCGCCTCGTCGTCGCCTTTTTCTTTCAGGCGAAGCTGGTCCTCGAAACGTTCTTTCTGTTCGATCGGATCGTTGAGCTCGGAATAGGCATTCGCGATCTCCCTTCCATTCACAAACAGCTCGAAACGCTCCACCATACCCTTTTTAGTGCGGTGCTTCTTCGTTAGCGGTGACATTTCAACGGGGTGGTCGATAATGAATGTCGGCTGGATGATGTTTGATTCCACTTTCTCACCGAAAATCTCGTCGATCAGCTTTCCTTTGCCCATGCTTTCGTTCACTTCCATTCCCCACGCACGGCATTGCTCGCGGATCGCAACCTCGTCCAGCGTTTCCACATCGAGACCTGTATATTGCTTGATCGCGTCGGTAATGCTCAGTCGCGGATACGGACCCGCAAAATCCAGTTCAACATCCCCGAATTTTGCTTTGGTACCACCATTTACGGCCACCGCTACTTTTTCAAGCACTTCCTCCGTCATCTTCATCATCCAGAGGTAATCTTTGTAAGCTACATAAAGCTCGACGGTCGTAAACTCAGGGTTATGCGTGCGGTCCATTCCCTCGTTACGGAACAGTTTGCCGAATTCATATACCCCTTCAAAACCACCTACAATGAGGCGTTTCAAATGCAGCTCCGTCGCGATACGCAGGTACAGGCCCAGGTCGAGCGCATTATGGTGCGTCGTAAACGGGCGTGCGGCCGCGCCCCCGTGAATGGATTGCAGCACCGGCGTTTCCACTTCCAGCCAACCATTGGAGTCAAAATACGACCGCATGGTGGTAATGATCCGCGCACGTTTGATGAATATATCACGCACTTCCGGGTTCACGATCAGGTCCACGTAACGTTGGCGGTAGCGCAGTTCGGGATCGGTAAAACCATCGTGCACATTGCCGTCTTCGTCGCGTTTCACAACCGGCAGCGGGCGCAGCGATTTGTTCAGGATCTTGAACTCCTGCACGTGTACGGAAATTTCACCCGTTTGTGTTGTGAAAACAAAGCCCGTAACGGCAATAATGTCGCCGATATCGAGCAGTTTCTTAAAAACGGTGTTATATAAAGTCTTGTCTTCGCCGGGGCAAAGGTCGTCGCGGCGGAAGTACAGCTGTACACGTCCGGTGGCATCCTGGAACTCGGCAAATGCAGCACTTCCCATAATGCGGAAGCCCATCAGCCGGCCGGCCATCTTTACGTGTTTATAGTCGATCTTGTTGTTTTCGTAGTTTTTGAGGATGTCGTCAGCATAGGCATTTACGACAAATTCTTCTGCCGGATAAGGCTCAATGCCCATCCGCGTGAGTTCTTCGCGTTTTTGACGGCGCAGTATTTCCTGTTCGCTCAGTAGCATCTTACAGCAATGGATTGGTAAATGGAACTAGGTATTCCAAAAGAGAGCGCAAAACTACTACATTTTGTGCTGAATAACGAGCAAAGCCGCCGGTAAGATGCTGTAATGGCCGATGGGACATTATTTCTGGCACGCTATTAATGTCTTCCTTATATTGTAAAATCGGAGCGATCTGTTCCCTTGTCATCAACAGCGCTAAACCTCTTCGTTTCATGTTTCAAAAGGTCTTAAAAATCATTGGTATCGTCGCCCTCGTCGGTGCGTTGCTGTTTGGAGCGGCGGAATTCTGGGTCTATAAGAACAGGGAAAAGCTATTCAGGCGGGCGCAGGACCTTATCAATGAAAACCTCAACGGAAACCTGGAAATAGGGGATTTCAAATTCAGACCATTCTATGGCGGGCTCGGGCTCAATTTTACATTATACGACGTAAAACTGACCGACACCCTGTACAACGTTCACCATAAACCGTTTCTTCAAGCAGGGAAAATTCACGTTGCGCTGGATTTGAAACGCATTCTTTCAGGAGATGTGCAGGTAAAAAACCTGGTGCTGGAAGACGGTGCACTCAAAATGTTCGTTCAGCGGGACGGTTATTCAAATTCGTCCATTTTTAAGTCGGAGGATCAAAAGAAAGGCAAGTCTCAAAAAAAGGATCCCGACGACATCGTCAAGAAACTGGGGAACATCCGCTTCCTGAATTTCGCCCTTGCCTATTCCGATTCTGTTAAAGAGAAATACTACGGAGCACTTTTTCACGACGCCACCAACATCATCGAGCGGACGGATTCGAGCACGAATGCAAGTTTTACGGGCGCCGTGTTATTCAATGGATTAACATTCAAGGTCGATAAGGGCGGTTTTCTGATGAACCAGGAAACGACCCTCGCATTGGCTTTGGGTTATGATAAAAAGGAAAAGAAATTGAAGATCTATCCCTCGACCCTTGAAAGTGCAACTCATGACAAGATCGGTATTAATGGTGTTTTTGATTTTTCGGATACCATTAAAATATTTCACCTCAATTTCGAGGCAAAGGGAATTGCAGTAAAGGATGCAGTACCGCTGCTGAACAAGCGGCTGCAAAAACAGATCGATTCGATTGGGATCCAGACGAATGTGGATACGCAGGTGAAAGTGGCGGGAATATTAGGCCGGCCTGGTCTCAAACCACAGGTGGATGTTCATTTTGAGACAGATACTTTCCGGTACAATCTTCCGGTAGGGGTGTTGCGGAAAATGAGAGCTTCCGGTACATTCACCAACCGGGCTGACACTACCAAGCTGGCCGACGTTTTCAACTCGCGCCTGATCGCTCCCAAGATCACGGGCTTTTTTGAAACCATTCCATTTGCATTCAAACTCGTCGTCAACAATTTCCGTAATCCACGGGCCGACATCGACGGTCGAATTGAAGCGGATTCCACCAACCTGGGCTCACTGCTCGACCCTGCGCGATACCGCTTCAAGCATGGCTCGGCCAGGATCGATTTCCATTTCAGCGGAAATTTGAAGCGGTTTTACAATGCAGAGAAAGACAAATTTGACGGTAAGGTAACGGGTAAAGTGGCGCTCAAAAACGTCGCGATGGACTACCTGCCTCAAAATGTGAAGATCAGCCGGGTCAACGGAGATCTCACATTCAATGAAAAAGTGATGGTACTGCCGAATCTCCGGTTTCACGACGGCCAGAATATGCTTTACGTTCGCGGGACACTGCTCGATCTGATACCCTACCTGTTCGGGTCGCCCAAGTCGTTGCGTGCCAATGTAGATATCAACATTCCCGAATGGCAGCTGAACTGGCTCGAAACATTGCTCGCCGCCAAAGGTAACACCCGGCCAAAATCCAGAAAATCGTTGAAACTCTCCGAATTGCTCGACAGCGCGATTGATAAAATGGAAATCACAGCGAAGCTCGATGCCAAAAAAGTGAAGTACCGGCATTTTACGGGACGCGACGTGAAGGGGCAGTTCACGATCAGTAATAATGCGGTAAGCATCGAATATTTTCAGTTGAAGGCATTTGGTGCAGGACAGGTGCGGATTTCGGGAGAAATGGATAATGCAGGAAAATTGCCGCATATGGCTGTCCGCGGCAAGATCGCTAATGCCGATGTCCATTCCGTTTTTTACTCGTTCGACGATTTTGGACAAAAGACATTTACACACCAGAACCTGAAAGGGATACTGAACACCGATTTCAGCTTTGAATCTACCTTGAACAACAATGTGAAGCTGGTGCCTTCGAGTATGAAGGGATTATTGCGGATCGATCTCAAGAATGGCTATATCATTAATTTCGAGCCATTTATGAAGATGAAGAAGCTAATTTTTAAGAAACGGAACTTCGAACGCGTCAAATTCGCCCCGATCCGGAACGACTTTAAACTCACGGGGCAGGAAGTGGAAATTGCGCCGATGGAAATCGAGTCGAACGTGCTGACACTCTACATCGACGGCATTTACAGCTTTGGGAATAAAACCGATATCAACATCCAGATTCCGCTCAGCAACCTCAAAAAGCGGGATTCGACCTACGTGCTCGACCCAAATAATCCCGAAAAAAAGGACGGATCGAAAATATTCCTCAGGGCAATCGATGAAAATGGCGAGGTGAATATCAAGCTTGCCTTCCGAAGAAAGAAAAAGGACAAGTCAAAAGATGACGAATCCGAGGTCAAAAAGCTGGAAGATATCGAGCGGTGACGGCTAGTCCCGCTCGTTGCTGAACATGTAGCCTACTCCTTTCAAAGTTTTGATATAGCTGTCGCCAAGTTTCTCACGCAATTTGCGGATATGCACGTCCACGGTCCTTTCAAGCACGTAAATGTCGGCTCCCCAGATCTTTTGCAAAAGCTCGTCGCGGCTGAAAACCTTGTTCGGCGTTTGGGCCAGGAAAAACAGCAGTTCAAATTCCTTTTTAGGCAAAACAGTCGACTTTTCGCCGCCCTGTGTAACCGTATAGTTCTTGCGGTTGATCGACAAATCAAGGATTTCGATGGTATCGCCGGATTCCGCTTTTTGTGCTTCTCGGCGGAACAATGCATTGATACGGCTCATCAGCGCCCGTGGCTTGATAGGCTTCGTAATATAGTCGTCGGCACCCACTTCGAATGCGGCCACTTCCGAATATTCCTCGGAACGGGCAGTCAGAAAAAGAATGTAGGTGTTTTTAATGTCGGGATTCTGGCGCAGGATCCTGCCGGTTTCGATGCCGTCCAGTTGCGGCATCATGATATCGAGGAGGATGAGGTCGGGCACGAATGCCTTGGCAATGTCGATGGCTTTCTTTCCGTTGGAAGCAGTTAGAACCGAATAGCCCTCCTTAGTTAAATTATATTCTAAAAGTTCAACTATATCGGAATCGTCGTCAACTACCAGTACTTTCGGAGCCGAGTTTGCAGATTTGGCGGTGCTCATTGTTTTGATGATTAAAACGCGATTCGAAATTAGCAGATGTGATGTTCACATTACATGAGGAAATCTATTGTTAACATAAACATAACATCAGCGAAAAGTAGTTCGATAGATGCCGCCTTGTTCATTGGTAATCAGCATATCGGTATTGTTCAAAAATTCAATAGCTTCGGTTTGCTTCCTGGAAAAGCGAAAACATCCCTTTGGTCTACTGAAATCAATCTTGTCACCGGCTGTTTCGAAGAGCAGCACTTTCCCATAAGTCAGCAGGGCGAATGTTTTACCGTCCGGGCTGATGGAGGCCGAGGTAACCTGGGTGTCAATATGGATGCTATCGGAGGCCGTGATGGTGTAGTCGCCTTTTTCGGCGGGAAGGCGGTACATTTTCACCCATTTATTTTTGCCCCAGTTTTTTGAAAAAAGATACAAACTTCCCCGATGATAAAAAAAGGACTCGCAATCGGTCGGCGCTGCCTCGTAGCGAAACGTAATGCGTTCGCTGCTGTTGCGTTTAGGATTGAAGCGGTAAATGTCGAAAGCGCTGCGATTTGAGGTGTTATTGCCAAAATCCCCAATGTATATGTTGCCATCCTTGTCGTGGGTAAGGTCTTCCCAGTCGGTGTTTTTAGCATTGGGAACGGCTTTTGTATCCAACAGCTTGCCGTTAAGGTCGAAAAGGTAGAGTTCCGGTTTGCCCCCGCTGTCGTTGTGCGTCCAGAATGTACCGGGTTGCGTTCCGGGTGCCAATCCCGAACTTTCCGATGCTATCACGGGAAGCTTTCCTATTTTACTATTTTTGTAATGCGCTTTAACTTTCTTAAAATCATTGGTTCTGTGATCGGGCTGACAGGTACAGAACACCGTTTTGACCGCTAACCACAGATATATCAACTTGTTCATGAATTCAACGTTGCGTCCTCATCCAAACAAAGATAGGGAAACCCCCGTGTACCTGAAACTTGCCAGCTCGCTGGTAGCCCTCATTGCGACGGTTTACATTCTTTTCGTGCTTCGCGAGACGATCATCCCGCTCGCATTCTCGATTTTGCTGGCAATCCTGCTGCACCCCGTGTGCGCGTGGCTGGAAGTGCGGAAAGTCCCGCGGGTAGGGGCCATATTACTGAGCATTCTGGCATTGTTCACGGTGATCGTCGTGCTTGTTTACGTGGTTTCCGTGCAAATAGGCAGTTTTGCAGAAGAGCTTCCGCGCATTACCGAAAAAGCGGAGGCGATTCTCGACCAGACGCTGACCATGGGCGAACGTTACCTGAACATCAGCAGGACGCAGCAGGTGAGTGAGGCTAAAAAATACCTGATCAATGCATTGAGCGAGGGCCGTGCCGTGCTGCTCAACACGCTTGTAACTACGACTGGCGCCATTTCCACATTTGTACTAATTCCGCTGTACATCTTCTTCTTCCTGCTTTACCGCGATTTTTTCAGGATGTTTGTCCATAAGGCCATCCGTAGCGTGCCCAACGAGGATTTGAATGCATTGCTGAAAAAGATCTATGAGGTGATCCAGAGCTATCTCTCGGGACTTTTCCTGGTGATCCTCATTGTAGGCGTACTCAACAGCGTTGGTTTGCTCATATTGGGCGTTCCGCATGCGATATTCTTCGGGTTCCTGGCTGGTTTCCTGATTTTGATCCCCTACATCGGAATCCTGATCGGCTCGATATTGCCGGCTTTGCTGAGCATTGTGACGATGGATTCGCCCTGGTATGCGGTCGGAGTGATTGGGATCATGAGTTTTGTGCAGTTTCTGGAAGGGAACTTCATCACACCGCACATCGTAGGTTCCAAGGTAAGTGTCAATCCGCTGGCGGCCATTGTTGCATTATTCCTGGGCGGGCAACTCTGGGGCCTTTCCGGCTTGATCCTCGCATTGCCGGTTACTGCAATTCTTAAAGTGATCATGGATACCGTCCCAAGCCTCGAACCTTACGGGTTTCTTTTAGGAGAACCTGTGCATGAAGTAGCGGAAGAACAGGCCGATCAGGCCCGGGAACAGGCTGTTGTGAAAGAATTTAAGAAAAAACCTTACCGCAGGCATCGCAACAGGCCCAAGAAAAGACCGGAAGGGGACGCGCCCCCCGCACCGATTGTCTGAATGGCTTTGCTATTCCTTCGCAGCGACCTTTTCCACACTGATACCCACGCTGATGATAAATGGCAGCGGATTCTGGCGCATGGACTGTGAGATGGTGAAAGTGTAAGTTCCGGACCGTGGGAAATGGTAATTTTTCAGGAAAGGGATTTTGTGGTCGAACAAATCGCCCAGTCCGTGGCCGTAAGGCTTGCCGGTAACTTCATTGGAAATAAAAACTTCTTCCAGCGTATTGGAGATGACCTTTCCGTCGGGCCCGATGTAGTTGCGGGTGATGTAAAGGTTGTAGTAAGGATATTGCAGCGCATTTCTCAGCACATAATACAGATTGTAGGCCTGCGTGGTATCGGTAATCTCAACCTTGAATGAAGGCTTGTTTTTGATATACCAGAGTCCATCATCAATGTCCTCGTGGGCTTTGTAGACGACATTTTTATCACAACCTGATAAAAGGGATACGAAAAATACGACGACGGCCAGCCGGATGAACTTCATGAAAGACTCTGATATGTTGAATTGCAAAAGTATCTGTTTATCGTCTTCTATAAACTGGTTTGCTCCGTAAAATAACGGTTCAGCCACGAATTGGACGCCTGGACTTTCCAGCGGTTCATCCATTGGGCCTTTGTAGCTACCTGGTTGTCGAAGATCGTTGTGCTGGGCTGGATCGTTTCGTTGATAATCGCCTGCCTGATCTTCGGCACGGGGATAGTCCTGACATGGTCGTTGTCATCGATAAATGCCAGCGAACGGTCGAAAAAGTCGATATTCATCCGTTGTCCGATTTCCTGCAACCAATGCACGGACTTGTCGATCGAGCAGCCGCTCGGCAGTTCGTCGCGCTCATCCACGGCGATAACGATGAAACGATGTTCAAATATCTTCCCGGAAGCCGTAAGCGGTTTTCCGTGAGCTTCCCAGGTGTCCAGGGAGGCTTTCAGGGTTTCGGTGATAATCCCCGTTTCTTCGGGCGTCAGCTCCCTGTCGGCCTGATAAACCCAGACCCGGGATTGAAAATCGATATCACTAAAAGGAATGTACATGATCAAAAAGGGTTAAATGCCGGTGAAACGGTTTACTGTATTGGTAACATAAAACAACCGTGCTAGCGGCATAGTTCTCGCAACTAATGGTTACAAACCTTTTGCCTGTGCGATGAGCTCGGCCAGGTCGTAGACTTTTACGGATTGTTCTTTTTCCTTGTTTTTAACGCCGTCGGTCATCATTACCATACAAAACGGGCAAACCACGGCAATCGTATCGGCGCCCGTCTGCAATGCTTCTTCGATCCGCTCGATATTCACGTCCTTCTTCCCCGGCTCGGGTTCTTTGAACATTTGTCCACCGCCGGCTCCGCAACAAAGCCCTTTGGTACGGCAGCGCTTCATTTCGACCAGATCTGCGTCAAGCGCTTCCAGCACGTGCCGCGGTGCTTCATATATATCATTCGCACGGCCGAGGTAACAGGAGTCGTGGAAAGTGATTTTCTTCCCTTTGAACACCTCACCACCCTGCAAGCGCACGCGACCTGTGTCGATCAGCTGCTGAAGATATTCCGAATGGTGCAAAACCTCGTAATTTCCGCCCAGCGCGGGATATTCATTTTTAAGTGTATTAAAACAATGCGGGCAGGCAGTGACGATCTTTTTTACATTATACATATCCAAAACCTGGATATTGGACATTGCCAGCATCTGGAATGTAAACTCGTTGCCCGCCCGCCGCGCCGGGTCGCCGGTACAGCTTTCTTCCGTTCCGAGCACAGCAAACTTCACCCCGGCGCTGTTGAGTATTTTCACAAAAGCGACCGTAACCTTTTTGTAGCGGTCGTCGAACGATCCGGCGCAGCCTACCCAGAACAAAACTTCGGGCGTCTCGTTATTCGCCGCCATTTCGGCCATTGTAGGCACCCGGTATGCGATCTCACTCATATTTTAATGCTTTTATGACTCTGTTGAATGACTTTCCGGGCCGTGATCCGTCACGGCGGAAGCCCAGTTGAAACGGTCGCCGGGTGAAAACTTCCACGGCGCCTGGTTGGTATCCAGGTTCTGGAACATCATATTCCACGATCCTGGCGCATGCGCCTCGTCCATGACCTTGTGCCTGCGTAATTGTAGGATAATGTCCAGTGGATTGATCAATACTGGGCATTCCTGCACACACGCATTGCACGTCGTACACGCGAGGATTTCCTCTTCGAGAATGTAGTCGCCAAGCAGGTTTTTGTTATCCCGCACAAATTCGCCTTTGTTGGCGAGCATATTGCGTCCCACTTCTTCCAGCCGGTCGCGCGTGTCCATCATGATCTTTCGCGGCGAAAGCTTTTTGCCTGTAATATTTGCAGGGCACGCGGCTGTACAGCGTCCGCATTCCGTGCAGGAATAGGCATCCATCAGATTTTTCCAGCTCAGATCCGCTACATCCTTTGCTCCAAACCGCTCAGGGACCGCCGCATCGCCGGCCTGTGTTTCCAGCCCAAGCATAATCTTCACTTCCTGCGTGATTTCGGGCATATTCTTCATCTCGCCTTTGGGCTCCAACCGGGAGAAATAGGTATTAGGGAAAGCCAATACAATATGTAAATGCTTGGAATAGGTGAGATAGACCGCAAAAACAAAAATGCCCAGAATGTGAACCCACCACGCAATGCGTTCGTACGCGACCAATGCTCCTTCGTTCCATCCGGCAAAAATCGGTTTGAGCCATTGACTGATCAGGAAGTCGCCTGTAACCGGATAATGTGTGCTGCCGAGGTCCTGCAATGCACTGTCGGCGGCATTCATGCTGAGGATGGCTATCATTAACACGATCTCGAAAACCAGGATCAGCTTGCCGTCGAGTTGCGGCCATCCGTTCATTTCGCGGTGACGTGCCGGTTGGAAGCGTTCTACTTTCAGAATGCTGCGGCGGATGAGGAAAATACAGCAGGAGACAAGCACACCCAGTGCGAGCAGCTCAAAAAAGCCGATCAGTACACCGTAAAAAGTACCTAATGCACTGGCAAAAAGCCGATGGGTACCCAAAATGCCGTCCAGTATAATTTCCAGTATTTCAATGTTGATCAAGATGAACCCGGCATACACTGCAAAATGTAAAAAGCCGATCAGCGGCCTGTCGAACATCTTTTTCTGCCCGAAAGCGACGCGCATCATGATCGAAAGCCGCCTGCCTGCCTGGTCAGTACGGTTTTCATCCTTCCCAAGCCGGATCGTCTTACCGATAATGCCGACCCGCTGGTAAATCAGCCAGGCTGCCGCTCCGAGCGCGGCTATGAAGATGATTTGCTGTATGATCGCCATAGCGAAATGGGGCTGGTTTAGTATGCTTGCATACTAACAAAGTATGGTAAAAATGTATTCCGGCGCAAATGGTTTGAAGATAAATTAATACAATAGCATTTTAAATAAAAGATAATCAGCATTGTATCGATTTTCGAAAAACTATTTGAGAAATATTTGACAAAAAAATTTGGAAAGCCAAAGCAGACATCTATTTTTGCAGTCCCAAAAGGTGCCAACTGAAACGGTGATGTAGCTCAGTCGGTAGAGCAATAGACTGAAAATCTATGTGTCGGCGGTTCGATTCCGTCCATCACCACTCAAAATGCACTACGCCTTGACAGTCAAACTGTCAAGGCGTTTTTGTTTTCCCGGCTGTATCCGAAATG